>NZ_JBHXNB010000002.1:188840-225853 GCF_042720095.1 Rhodococcus sp. NPDC058505 | reverse complement strand
ACTGCCCGGGGGCCGGCCCCGCACTAGTTGGGGGGGGGGCGGGGGCGGGGTGCGCCGCCGCCGGCCGGGCCCTCCGCCGGCCCCCCCCCCGGGCTCGGCGGCGCGCCCCCCCCCCCCACGCCACGGTAGTTGCGCCACCCGGTGACGCCGGGGCCGGAGCCGTGCAGCAGCAGCAACGGCGGGCCGTCGCCTGCCTCGTGGTATCGGAGCACACCGAGGTCGGTGGCGACCTCCCGCTTGGTGCCCTCGTAGGTCAGTTCGCTCGTCATGCTCCCGACGGTGCCAGCTCCGACCGTCCGCCGGGGGGGATATTCCCGATCAGCGAGATGCCCGCCGCCGGTCCCTGCCTGCGCGGCGTCCCCCGGCGCCGCCCGCCGACCGGGACTACCATGACCGGCATCCCAAGGCACCGGATCGGAGTCGAGATGGCGAAGCTGCTCAAGTCCCTGGACGAAGACGAGTTCCTGCTCATCCGCGACACGAAGAAGACGCGGATGGCCGACCTCGACGAGGACGACCTGATCGCCTTGCACGGTCGAATCCGCAAGGCCCGCAACAAGTATGTGAAGCTTTACCGGCGTGCGGGCGCGGCGAAGGTGGTCGGGAAGGGGGCCCGCGGCGCCGGCAAGGACGCCAACACGCGCAACGCCCGCAAGGCCGAACTGTTCGAGGACGCCCTCGCCCGCGTCAGCCGCCGGTTGGCCGTCGTCGCCGAGCAGACGGCCCTCGAGCTGAAGCAGGAGCGGCTGGCGGCGGCGCGGACCGACGCGCCGTCCTTCGACGGTGCCGGCGCGGGCACCGGCAAGGTGCACACCGACGGCGCGATGCGCGTCGACCGGACCCGGGAGTCTCCCGGACGGAAGAAGTACGAGGCGTCGACGATCGCGGCCGGCGATCGCAGGCAGGCGGCGAGGGACAACCGCTGACCTCGCCCCTGCCGGTGGGTCCTAGATCCAGCCGCCTGCCCGGCCGCCGAGGACCCGGGTCCGCGCCTCCGGCGACCAGGTGTCGGTCGGGACCGGCGCGGCGGGCTGCACGGCGCGCCGCGTCGCTCCCAGCTCGGGGTACAGGGTGCGGCCGATCTCCCGTGCGGCGTCCACCACCAGCGGAGCCACCCGCTCGAGAGGGGCGGTGCGCACGTCCCCGCTGAGGGACAGCGACGCCACCGGCCCCTCCGGCCCGCGGATGGCGGCACCGACGCAGGCAACGCCGCGGGTCGACTCCTCCCGCTCGAACGCCAGGCCGCGCCGCTGCCGGATGCGGTTCAGTTCCAGGTGCAGGGTGCCGAGGGTGGTGATGGTGCTCGGGGTGGCCCGGACGAGCCGGTCGCCGCACACGGCGTCGACCCGCTCCGGGTCGAGCCACGCCAGGAATGCCTTGCCGGACGCGGTCGAGTGCGCGGGCAGCCGGCCGCCGACCCGGGACGGGATGGAGCTCGCCATCCGCCCCCCAACCTTGTCGAGGTAGACCATCTCGTTGCCGTCCAGGAACGACAGGTGGACGACCATTCCGGTCTGCATGTGCAGCTCGTGCAGCAGCGGTGCCGCCGCCTCACGGATCTCGGCGTGTCCCCCGTCGCCGCCGGTGCCCAGCGCCCGACGCCCGAGCCGGTACCCGAACGAGGCATGCTCGACCCAATTGAGCTTGACCAGCGAGTCCAGGATCCGGTGCACGGTGGAGCGGGGCAGCTGCGACCGGCAGGCGACCTCCTCGAGGGTGAGGCGGGCGGCGCGGCCGTCGAAGGCGTCGAGGATCAGCGTCATGCGTTCGACCATCGAGGGCGGAACCTCCCGGCCGCCCTCGCGGGGGGTCTTGCGGGCAGGCGCTTCGGTGGTGACCGTCATGACGACTCCTGAAGGTCCGGTGGGGTAGCGGCCCGTGCGACGGCCGCCCTCCCAAAACTGAAATCAATTCTTAAAACTGTAGCAAATCCGGTAGTGATCGGGAACACCTGCCGGAAACTACCCTGTCCCGCTCACCGAGAAGGTCCCCCGTCCCGGCGTGGCGGTGCGGTAGAAACCGGGCGCGGGTCCCGTATCCCCCGCGGACGGGAGCGAGAAGGCCATGCGAATCGGGATCGTCACCCCGGTGCTCATCCAGCACCCTGCCACCCGCGCGGACTGGGAGGTCGGCGCGGGCATCGACGACGTCGCCACCATCGCCGCGGCCGCGGACCGGCTCGGCTACCACCACGTCACATGCAGCGAACACGTCGCGGTCCCCACCGACATCGCCGCCGACCGGGGCGGCACCTACTGGGACCCGCTCGCCACCTTCGGCTACCTCGCCGCCACCACCACCCGGATCCGGCTGCTCACCCAGGTGCTCGTCCTCGGCTACCACCACCCGCTCGAGATCGCGAAGCGGTACGGCACCCTCGACCGGATCAGCGGCGGCCGCCTCACCCTCGGCCTCGGCGTCGGCAGCCTGCGCGAGGAGTTCGACCTGCTCGGGGCCGAGTTCACCGGTCGCGGCGCCCGCGCCGACGACGCGCTCCGGGCGCTGCGCGCTGCGCTGGGCCGGGCGACACCCGAGTACCACGGCGAGTTCTACGACTTCGCCGACCTGGTCGTCGAGCCGCACGCGACCCAGGATCGGGTGCCGCTGTGGATCGGCGGTCGCACCCCCCGCTCGCTGCGCAGGGCGATCGAACTCGGCGACGGCTGGGTGCCGTTCGGGCTGCGGCTCGACGACCTGACCACGATGCTCGCGAAGGCGCCCGTCCCGGAGGGGATGGAGATCGCCCTCGCCGCGGGCAGGGCCCTCGACCCGACCGGAAACGCCGAGGGAGCCATCCGCGCGCTGACCCGACTCCGCGACGCAGGCGCGACCGTCGCCGGGGTCACCCTCGACGCGTCCGGAGTCGACCACTACTGCGACCAGCTGGCCGCCCTGGCCGAGCTGGCTGTCCCCCTCGGTATCGAATTCGACTGAGACCCAACCGAAAGGACCCCAGATGACCGACACCGCCGAGCTCGTCGCCCGACTCGCCGACCGGGTGCAACTGCTCGAGGACCGCCTCGCGATCATGGACATCATCAGCGGTTACGGCCCGGCCGTGGACAGCGGTTCCGCCGAGACGGTCGCCGACATCTGGACCGAGGACGGGGTGTACGACGTCGACACCGGGTCGATGACCGGGCGCGGGGAGATCGAGGCGATGGTCCGATCGAAGAACCACCAGTCGTACATCCACGGCGGCTGCGCGCATCTGGTCGGGCCGCCGCACATCGTGCTCGACGGCGACACCGCGGTCGCGACCTGCCACTCCCAACTGGTGCTGCGGGACACCGAGAAGGGCGTCAACCGGGTCGCGCGGATCACCGCGAATCGCTGGGAGTTCGCCCGGGTCGACGGCGCATGGAAGGTCACCGTCCGCACCAACCGCCTGCTCGACGGCCGCGACGAGGCGCGCGAGATTCTCTCCGCAGGTGCGACCGGGGCACCGCTGAGCTTCTCGTCCTGACGCCCGTGGCTGGTGCGGTGGCGGACGTCCGCCTCCGCCTCCGCGCCGCCAACCCCGGGCACTCCCGAACACCGGGACGCGACACCGGGACCCGCCACCGACAGGTGGGACACAACCTTGCAGGGAACTAGAATGAATACTAGTTTCCGAACCCAGCGCCGCAGGATGAACCGCGGCAACCGAACACACGGGAGACAGTTCCATGGGTGAATCAGTCAGCTTGGCAGGCCGGACCGCGATCGTCACCGGCGCCGGCGCCGGGCTCGGTCGCGCCGAGGCCCTCGCACTCGCCGAGGCGGGCGCCGCCGTCGTCGTCAACGACATGGGCGATGCCGCGCACGCCGTCGCCGAGGAGATCCGCGCGGCGGGCGGCCAGGCCATCGGCGTCACCGGCGACGTCTCCGACTGGACGCTCGGTGGCCGGATGATCGACGAGGCCGTGAAGAACTTCGGCTCCTTCGACATCCTCGTGAACAACGCGGGCATCCTGCGCGACAAGATGGTCTTCAACCTGACCGAGTCGGACTGGGATGACGTCCTGCGCGTCCACCTCAAGGGCCACGCCGCCACCTCCGTCGCCGCCGCCCAGTACTGGCGGAACCTGAGCAAGGAGGCGGGCGCTCCCGTCTACGGCCGCATCGTCAACACCTCCTCGGAGGCGTTCCTGTTCGGCTCCGCCGGGCAGCCGAACTACTCGGCAGCCAAGGCGGGCATCACCGCGCTGACCCTGTCCACCTCGCAGGGCCTCGCCCGCTACGGCGTGACCGCCAACGCGATCTGCCCGCGCGCCAGGACCGCAATGACCGCCGAGGCGTTCGGCGAGGCCGACGCCACCGCGGGCCTCGACCCGCTCGCCCCCGAGCGGGTCGGCACCCTGGTCGCCTACCTGGCCTCCCCCGCCTCCAAGGAGATCACCGGCCAGGTGTTCGTGGTCTACGGCAAGATGGTCGCGCTGATGGCCGCACCGCAGGTCGAGAACCGTTTCGACGCCGCAGGTTCCGCGTTCACCGTCGACGAGCTCGACCAGCAGCTGTCGTCCTACTTCACCGGCCGCGGCCAGTACGAGACGTACGCTGCGTACGGGATCGCGGCGTTGGAGAAGGCCGCACTCGCCATCGACTGACACCGTTCATTCCGATCCGAAGGAGCACGGCATGAGGCTGGACAACAAGGTCGCCATCGTCACCGGCGGCGCAGGCGGAATCGGTCGCGGGATCGTCCGCGCGTTCGTCAAGGAGGGCGCCAAGGTCCTGTTCGTCGACATCAACGACGACGCGGGGCAGGCCCTCGAGGCGGAGCTCGCCGGGGCGGGCCGGTTCCTGAACGTCGACATCTCCAAGCAGGAGAACGCGGCCGCAATCGTCGCCGCCGCGGTCGACGCGTTCGGCAGGGTCGACGTCCTGGTCAACAACGCGCATGCGTCCCGGCAGGCGCCGCTGATCGACACAACCCAGGAGATGCTGGACCTGTCGTTCGGGACCGGTTTCTACCCGACGTTCTGGCTGATGCAGGCCGCGTACCCGCAGCTGAAGGCGACTCAGGGGTCGGTGATCAACTTCGCCTCGGGCGCGGGCATCGACGGCAACGTGACGCAGGGGTCCTACGCCGCGGCGAAGGAGGCGATCCGCGCGATCAGTCGGGTCGCCGCCAACGAGTGGGGTCCCGACAACATCAACATCAACCTCATCTCGCCGCTCGCGCTGACCGAGGGGGTCGCCGCATACATCAAGGCGAATCCCGAGGTCGAGGACGTGATGCTCGCGAAGACCCCGCTGCACCGGTTCGGCGACCCCGAGTCCGACATCGGCCGGGTCGCAGTGTTCCTCGCCAGCGACGACGCCAGCTATATGACCGGCCAGACCCTGATGGTCGACGGCGGCGCCATCAAGCTGCGGTAGGCACTTCGTGCCTGTGAGTCCTTTTGGCCCCCACGTGGGCCAAAAGGACTCACAGGCGAAGCCGGGTCAGCAGCTCGGCTGGACCTCGTCACCGGCGAGGACCGATGCGGCGAAGGCGGCGGCGTCGTCGAAGGACGCAATCATCACGCCGCGGTGGTCGGCGCCCTCATAGTCCCGGTACACCACCGGGGATCCCTTGCCGCACAGCGTCTTCACCAGCGCATCGGTCTGCGGCTTCGCGACGACGGTGTCGCCGGTGCCCTGCTGCACCAGCACCGGAACGGCCGGGGTCGCGTTCTCCGGTTCCTGCTTGCGCAGGTACTCGGTCCACGGGCCGAGGTCGGCGTCGGGGCGGATCACCGAGTTGACCTGGATGTCACCGATCGCGGCACGGATGTCGGCGATGCAGCCGGTGCGGCCCGCCTTCATCAGCGGATCCGCGGCGGGCGTGACGATCTCCTCCGGCACGACCGCCGGGTCCGCGGCCGCCGCGCCGAGCAGGGTGATCGGCAGGAAGCTCAGCACCGGCTGCACCGCCTGGCTGCCGCCCTTGATGTACTCCGGGGTCTGGCTCAGGCCGCTGCCCGGGGCGAGCGAGATCGCCCCGACCAGGTCGAGGCCCTCGTCCCGCGTGACGCCCAGGTCGGACGCGCTGATCGCGGCGGCTCCGCCCTGGCTGTGCCCGACCGCGATCCACTTCGTCCCGACCGAGTCGTCCAGGCGGCGGGCGGCGGTGACGATGTCCGTCATCGCGTTCACCTCGGACTGCGCGTTGAGGTACGTGTGGTCGCCGGGGGTGCCCATGCCCTCGTAGTCGGTGCGGACCACCGCGTAGCCCTGCTGCAGCCACTTGTCGAGGGGGGCGATGGTGCGTTCGAGGTAGTCATGCGACGCACCGTCGGCGGTGTCCCCCGACGGGGCGCAGGTGTCGGCGATGCCGGTGGTGCCGTGCGCCCAGCTGATCACCGGCCAGCCGCCCTCGGGCGCGGTCCCCTTCGGGATCGCCACGGTGCCGGACACCACGATCGGCTGGCCGTTGCCGTTCACCGACGAGTAGGTGATCAGCTCGTTGCGTGCGGCGCTCGGCAGCACCGCGGCATTGGTCAGCGCGGCGCTGGACAGCACGTCGCCGGGCTGCGGGGCGGACGCGGCGGAATCGTCGCCGTTCGAGGAACAGCCGGTCAGGGCGACGGCGGCGACCGCGAGTCCCCCTATCATTCGAACGGGAACTGCGGAACGTGCCTGACGCATGGGTGCCTCCGAACGGGGTACGAGGACGAGCCTCGGAAAGAGTTAAGAAGGGTTTCTTATTACCGTGACGCGCGCCACACTGTCAATACCCCGTCTCACTCTCGTCCACGCGGCCGAACGACTGGTCGCCGAACGCGGGCTGCACGGCGTCCGCGCGAGCGAGGTCGTCAAGGCCGCCGGCCACAAGAACAACTCGGCGATCACCTACCACTTCGGGTCGTGGGAGAACCTGCTCGTCGCCGTCTGGGACCTGCACACCGTTCCGGTCAATGCCGCGCGGGCGGCGCTGATCGCGACGGCCCGAGCCGAGCACGACTACACCCGCGCCGCGATGGTTCGCGCCTACGTTCTGCCCCTGGTCACCGAGGTGCGGCGCAATCGACCAAGCCACTGGGCACGGTTCAATGAGCAGTGGCTCGCGACGCTGCCGCTCGACATCTTCGACCTCGATGCCGCGGCGACCGCGCAGCAGCCGCGCACCGAGTCGGTCACCGTGGTCCACGATCTGTTCACCGACATCGCGGGCACGCTGACCCACCTCGACCCCCCGGCCCGGTCCCGGAGGGTGGCATTGATGGCGCGGTTCGTCATCGCCGCCCTCGCCGCCTGGGAACGCGGGGGCGAGCACCCGCAGCCCCTCGACGACCTCGAACGCGAACTGCTCAGCACCGGCCTGGCCCTGCTGCAGGCACCGTAGGTGTCCTAAAACACCTTGCCCGGGTTCATGATTCCGTGCGGATCCAGGGCTCGTTTGACGACCCGATGCATGTCCATCACGGCCGGGTCGAGTTCCTGCGCGAGGCCATCCATCTTCAGCACGCCGATCCCGTGCTCACCGGTGACGGTTCCTCCGAATTCAATTGCTGCGTCAATGATCTCGGTGAACGCCGCCTGGGCGCGAATCCGGGCGTCGTCATCGTCGCGGGGGGCGATGAGCAGCGGATGCAGGTTGCCGTCACCGGCGTGCGCGATGGATGCGATCGTCGTCGCGTGCCGCTGCCCGATCTGCTCGATGCGCTCGAGCATCTCCGGGACAACGGCTTTCGGGACGCAGATGTCCTCGGTGAGCACCGGACCGAGCCGTTCCATCGCCGGGTAGGCGAGCCTGCGGGCCAGGAACAGCGCGTCGGCCTCCTGCTGGTTCGTGGACTGGGCGCTCCAGGTCGCCCCCGAGCGGTCGAAGCAGGCCAGCATCCGCTCGGCCTCCGCGTCGCCGACCGAGCCGGGCGTGTCGATCCGCCCGAGCAGCAGCACGTTCGCATCGGCGGACAGGCCCATGTTCTTCCAGGCGTCGACGGCGACCAGGCACTGCCGGTCGATCAGCTCCAGCGCCGACGGGGTCAGGCCGTCCTCGGCGACCGCCCGCACGGCCCGTCCCGCGTCGACCGTCGAGTCGAAGTAGCCGACGATCGTCCGCTGCGGTTCCTGCAGGGGACGCAGCTTGACGGTGATCTCGGTGATGACACCGAGGGTGCCCTCGGACCCGACCATCAGCCCGGCCAGGTCGTAGCCCGCAACCCCCTTGGCGGTGCGCCTGCCCAGCCGGACCAGCTCACCGGTGCCGGTGACGACCTGCATGCCGAGCACGTAGTCGCGGGTGACCCCGTACTTGACGCAGCACAGCCCGCCCGCGTTGGTGGCCACGTTGCCGCCGATCGTCGACCAGGCGGCGCTTGACGGGTCCGGCGGGTACCAGAGCCCTTCCTTCGCGCACGCGGCCCGCAGGTCGTCGTTGACGACGCCCGGCTCGACCACGGCGAGCCGTTCGAGCGGGTTGATCTCCTTGACCGCGTTCATCTTGTCGAACGAGACGATCACGCCGCCGTCGATCGCGTTGGCGCCGCCGGACAGTCCGGTGCCCGCGCCGCGTGAGACGACGGGGACGCCGCGGGCGAGGCACGTCCGGACCACGATCTGCACCTCCTCGGCGGTGCGCGGCCGGACCACGAGCAGCGGGGTGCCGTAGGGGGCCCACTCCGCCTCGTCGTGCAGGTAGGGCTCGATCACGTCGGGGTCGGTGACCACCCGGTCGGCGGGGATCGCGCGCGTCAACTCGTCCGCGAGTTCGATGAGGCGGGTCGAGGTGGCGTCGACAGTCATGGTCTCGACGCTAGTCGTCCGGGCCCGCCCGATCGATGGACCGATTCTCCGTGGCCGACCGGAGATGGTGGATGATGTCTCCATACCGATGGCTCCCACCAACGCCGAGGAGGAACCGATGCGGGACGGCTGGCTGCACCTGCTCCTCGGCGACGCCACCGCGGACGACCTGATCGCGCACCGGGACCGGCTGCTCGCGGCGGGCGACGCCGACACCACCGCGATCGAGCGGGACACCCAGGCCGCGGTCCGCCTGCACCTGCTGCTCGAGCAGCGCAGGCAGCGCGCGACCGAACTCGCCGCCCTCAACGACATCGCCGCGCAGCTCACCACCCTCCACGATCCGTCGGCACTGCTCCCCGAGATCGCGGCGCAGGCGCGCCGCCTGCTCGGGGTCGACCTCGTCTACATCGGTCTGGTCCGCGGCGACAACCTGGTGATCGAGGTGGCGAGCGGCGCATACACCTCGCACCTGCTCGGGCTGACGCTGTCGCCGACCGAGGGCCTGATGGGTCGGGTGATGATGCGGGACGCCCCGGCCTGGACCCCCGACTACCGCGAAGATCCGAGCTTCCCGCACACCGGGCCCGCCGACGTCGCGGCCCGCGCCGAGAACATGCGCGGCCTGCTCGCCGTTCCGTTGCGGCACGGCGGCCGGATCCTCGGCGCCGTGTGCGCTGCCAAGCGTCAGGAACGGTCGTTCGGCGACGACGAGGTGGCGTTGTTGGCCGCGCTCGCGGCGCACGCCGCCGTTGCCATCGACAACGCCCGCACCCTGCTCCGTTCGCGAGCGACGGTGACGCAGCTCGAGGCCGCGAACGCCGAATTGGCGCGCCGGACGGACCAGCTGGAACGGACGCTGCGCTGGGATCGGGCGCTCACCCAGGTGGTGCTCCGGGGCGGTGGGGTCCGGGACCTGGTCGCGGAGGTGTCGGCGTCGGCGGGCTGGCCTGCGTACTTCGCGCCGGCGCCGGACGAGCCGCCCGCGACCCTGGACGCGGGCGCGGTCCGGGCGGTGTTCGACGCCCTCGACTCCGGCGCCGGGGAGCATGCGAGCACCCCGGTCGGCGACGGGCGAACGCTGGTCGGTCGCGGGGTGCGCGCCGCAGGCGACCGGCTCGGGGTGCTGCTGCTGCTGACCACGGGCGCCCCCGACGAGCCGCTGCTGCTGATCCTGGAGCGGGCGGCGCCGGTGATCGCGCTGGCGTTGGTCGGCGAGCGGGCTGCGCTCGAGGCGAGCCGCCGGGCACGGGACGCCCTGCTCGTCGACCTGATCACCCGGCCCGCGCCCGCCCCCGCCGAGGCCGAGCAGCAGCTCCGCCTCGCCGGGATCAGCCCGGACCGCCCGTACACGGTTGCGGTTGCCCGCCCGGACTCGGACGTCCCCCGGACCAGGGCCGCGATCGAGCAGATGCGGTTGCCATCGGGCACCGTCGTCGCCGAGCACGGGTCCCGGGTGATCGCGGTGGTTCCCGGTCTGGACCCGGATGCGCTGATCGCGCGGTGGGCGCAGCCCGACACCGCGCCGACGGTCGGCGTCTCCGATCCGGCGCGTGGCGGGCAGGCCCTCGCCCGGGCGTACACGCAGGCGCAGCAGACGGTGGACGTGCTGGAGACGTTGGGGCGGCACTCCCGGATCGCGGCGTCGTCCCGGCTGGGGGTCTACCGGATCCTGCTCAGCCGCACCGGCCGCGAGGAGCTGGCCGCGATCACCGAGCAGATGCTGGGGCCGCTGCTGCGGGAGGAGCGGCAGCGTGGGGTGCCGCTACTGGACACCCTCGCCTCCTACCTGGACCACAACCGCAGGCACGCGGCGACCGCGGCGGACCTCGCGATCCACGCCAACACCCTCTACCAGCGGCTGGAGTCCATCGACCGGCTCATCGGGAAGAAGTGGCGGGATCCGGATCGAGCGCTGGATCTGCAGTTGCTGCTCCGGCTGCGCTCCGGTGCGCTCCGGCTGGACGACGGCTGAGCCGTCCGGTGTCATGACGGCTGAGCCGTCCGGTGTCATGACGGCTGAGCCGTCCGGTGTCACGACGGCTGAGCGCGACGACCAGGACCGCGGCGAGCAGCAGCACCGCGCCGACCACCCACAGGCCTGCCTTGGCGCTGCCGGTCAGGTCGGTCAGCCACCCGGTGACGTAGGGGGCGCCGAACCCGGACAGGTTGCCGATCGAGTTGATCATCGCGATGCCCGCCGCGGCGGCGACCCCGGATAGGAAGGTCGTCGGCAGGTACCAGAAGACGGGGATCGCGCACAGCACACCGATCGCGGTCAGCGACACGACCGCCATCACCGCGAACGGCGAGTTCAGGTACAGCGCAACGGGAATGGACACCGCGGCAAGCAGCGATGGCGCGGCGACGTGCCAGATGCGTTCCCCGGTGCGGTCGGAGTGCCTGCTCCAGAACACCATCGCGATGCCACCGATCACGAACGGCACGGCGACGATCAGCCCGGTCTCGAACACCGTGAAGTCGGTGTTGAACGTCTCCTTGAATCCGGCGACGATCGTCGGCAGGAAGAAGCTCAACGCGTAGAGGCCGTAGGTGACGCCGAAGTAGACGACGCCGAGCGCGATGACCCGCGGGTTGCGCAGCGTCTGCCACACCGGGGTGGTGTGCTCGTCCGCGGCGGACGCCTTCTCGGCGTCCATGGTGCGCACCAACCAGTTCCGTTCGTCGGCGTCGAGCCACGTCGCCTGATGCGGCTTGTCGGTGAGGTAGAACCAGGTCACGACCGCAAGCAGGACCGCGGGCAGGCCCTCGACGAGGTACATCAACCGCCAGCCGGACAGCCCGAACAACCCGTCGCCCCATTGCATGATCGCGGTCGAGAGCGGGGCACCGATCGCCGACGACGCGGGCAGGGTGAGCAGGAAGATGCCCATCAGCCGCACCCGGTACTTCGCGGGGAACCAGAACGTCAGGTACAGCAGGACGCCGGGGAAGAAGCCCGCCTCGGCGACGCCGAGCAGGATCCGCACGATGTACAGCGAGGTGACGTTCGGCACGAAGGCCATCGCGGCGGCGAGGATGCCCCAGGTGAACATGATCCTGGCGATCCACATCCGGGCGCCGAATTTGTGCAGCGCCAGGTTCGACGGCACCTCGAAGATCAGGTAGCCGACGAAGAACAGTCCCGACGCCAGACCGAACATCGTCGCGGTCATCCCGAGTTCGTCGCTCATCGTGAGTTTCGCGAACCCGATGTTGGTGCGGTCCAGGTAGTTGACGAAGTACAGGATCGCGAGGAACGGGATCAGGCGGCGCGCGACCTTGCCGACGACGCGCCGTTCGAGGGCGGCGTCGTCACGGTCGGCGCCCGTCGGCGCGGCTGCGGTCGGCATGGGTGGAGCTCCTGGTGAACGCGACGGGGAATCGGACATCACCCGTGACCGTGGGAAACCCTACGAAGCCGCTGGTGCGCCCACCACGGAGAAACCCTCCACCGTGCGCCACGGCCGATGGAGCGATTCTCCATGTGATGATCCGACAGCGCAGCTCCTCCCGAATCTGGTGCTCATCAGGCCGCCGATGCGCCCGAATCAGCGATCACGATGATCAGTCACCGGGGTGCGGGGCCCGAACTTCGGCTTGACGGCCTGGCCGCTCACCTCCAGCAGCCGGATCACCCGATACCGGTGCGGCCGCAGCGGCTCAAGGTAGGCGACCATGCCGGGGTCGTCGAGGGGCCGCCCGAGCAGCGACCAGCCGACGACGGCGGCGAGGTGGAAGTCGCCGACCGACAGCGCATCGGCGTCACCGAGCGCCCGCTGCGCGACCTCGGCGGCCGTCCACGGCCCGATCCCCGGCACCACCCGCAGTCGGGCCTCGGCATCACCCGGGTTCATCCCCACCGCCTGCTCGAGCCGGTCTGCGACCGCGGCGGCGGTCACGATGGCGCGGGACCGCTTCGGGTCGACACCGGCGCGGTGGTACTCCCACGACGGGATGCGGCGCCACACCGGCGCGGGCGGCGGCACCCGCATCCCCGCAGGGACGGGACCGGGTGCGACGCCACCGTGCGCGGCGACGAGCCTGCGCCACGACGCGTGGGCAGCGATGCCGTGCACCTTCTGCTCGAGGATCGCGGGCACCAGCGCCTCGAATACCCGTCCGGTGCGGGGGATCCGCAGCCCAGGAAGGCGGCGATGCGCCTCGATCAACTTGGGATGCTCCGGCGCGAAATCGGTTGCCGCGCCGCACTCACCGAGCAGGTCGGGCAGGCTGTCGACAAACTCGACGGCGCCCTCGCCCCACGCCCGGCAGTGCACCGAGGTCGCATCCTGCTGCACGAGCCGGTAGCTGACCGGCCCCGTCGGCATCAGCGACGTCCGCCACAGCGCACCGTCCGCGGTGACCCGATGGCAGGGGTCGGCGCGCCCCCGCCCCAGCGTCGACAGCGACGCGGCGAGGAGCAGCGGGCGGTCACTTCGGTGGACGGTCTCCACCGACGCGCCCCACCCGGAGGCGGCAACGGACATGACTCCACGATAGGCACGTCCTCGGCCGTGACCGGCCACACAGTGGCGGACGTCATGCAACGCCCTGTCCGGCCCGGGACGTTCGGCCCTGTCGCGGCCGGGGTCCGGTGCCGAAGGCTGACCACCGGACCCGCGATCGACGCGGGGAGCGGGAGGACGAGATGAGCACCGTGATGGACGGATCGACCTACGACAGCTGGTACCTCGACCCCGACCGGCACTGCGCGCAGACCCCGCAGGAGTGGTGGTTCCCGCCGGTGCGGGCGTCGAAGGAGACGACGGCGCGGGTCGCCGCACTGTGCGTGGACTGCCCGGTCCGCGGACAGTGCGCGGACGACGCCCGCGCGTGCGACGACCGGCACGGCATCCGGGCCGGGGTCGACCTGGGGCACGTCGCCGGACCCGACCGGCTGGCGGTACTGACCCGGATCGCGCTCTCCCGCAGGCCCGGCGCCGAGCCGATCGCGGTCGGCCGCGAGGGATACCGCACCGCGCCCGCCCGCCTCATCCATATGACGAAAGTCTCAGGGAAGTAGGCAGATTCGCGATGTCACGGGTCGGCCCGGTAGGAGGCGGCGGACCGCCCGTGCCCGGCCTCCCTGGTGATGTGATCCACCAGCGGCTGCGTCCGGTACTTCACCGGCGTCGTCAACGCGAGGGTGGTGGACGTGTGGGCGACCCCGTCGACGCTCAGAATCCCCTCGAGGACATGGAGGAGTTCCTCGTGTGACGGTGCCGCGATGCGGATCAGCAGATCCTCGCGGCCGGTGGTGGTCTGCACCTCGAGCACCTCGGGGATGGCGCGCAGGTCCTCAATCACCGCCTGCAACCGGCCCTGCACGGTCTCGGCACCGACGAACGCCTGCACCGGCAACCCGAGCGTCGGCAGGTCCACCTCGGGGCGGTACCCGGTGACCACTCCCGACTCCTCGAGTCGCCGCATCCGGGACGCGATGGTGTTGCGGGCGACGCCCAGCCGACCTGCGAGGTCCATGATCTGGGCACGCGGGTCGTCGGTTAGCTCCTGGAGCAGAGCCGCGTCGAGCTTGTCGATACTGATCACCATGCTGACCTCCCGAGAGTGATGCGCATCACAACTAGTCATCCTGTCACGCTGTTTCGGCAACTGTTGACGCCCCCTGCACCCGGACCAATTATTGCTGCACCGAGCGAACGAAATGTCGCCGGTGACGATACAGCGCAAGGAACAGGTGACCGCAGATGACCGAACTCGACGATCGCCCGGGCACCGCCGTCACCCCCGGCGCCGCCGTCGCGACGCCCTACGACCTCGACGACCGCTACCGGCCCGGATCCGGGCCGATGCTGTTGACCGGTGTCCAGGCCATCGCCCGCCTGCTCGTCGAGCAGCACCTGCGTGATCTCCGCGCGGGACACCGCGTCGCCACCTTCGTCTCGGGCTACCAGGGCAGCCCCCTCGGTGGCGTCGACAAGATGTTGCACGGCATGCCGACGGTGCTCGCCGAGCACGACATCACCTTCGTTCCCGGCCTGAACGAGGAACTCGCCGCCACCGCGGTCTGGGGCAGCCAGGCCGACCTGACCCCGTTCGGCGGCACCGCCACCCACGACGGCGTCGTCGGCGTCTGGTACGGCAAGGGCCCCGGCGTCGACCGCGCGACCGACGCGCTGCGGCACGCCAACATGTACGGGGTCAGCGCCCGCGGCGGCATGCTGCTGCTCGTCGGCGACGACCCCGCCTCGAAGTCGTCGACGGTGCCCGCGGTCAGTGAGCGCTCCCTCGCCGCCCTCGGCATTCCGGTCCTGTTCCCCCGGAACGCCGCCGAACTGGTGACGCTGGGCGTGCACGGCATCGCCCTGTCCCGGGCGTCGGGGTGCATCGTCGCGCTCAAGATCGTTGCCGATGTCGCCGACGGCGCGTGGACGGTCGACGGATCGGTCTCGAACCTCGACATCACCGTCCCCGAGATCGACTGGGAGGGGCGGCCGTTCACGTACCTGCAGCGGCCGATGGCCGTCCCGACGGACAGCGTGATCGCGGAGGCCGACCTGTACGGCCCGCGGGCCGAGATCGTCCGCGCCTACGGTGCCGCCAACCACCTGGACGTCGTCGAGGTCGACCCGGCCGCCGCGCGAATCGGATTCGCCGCGACCGGAACCACGTTCGATGCCCTGCGCCAGGCGCTGCTCGATCTCGGTGTCGACGAACAGGCGATGCACCGCGCCGGAATCCGGTTGCTGCGCATCGGGATGCCCACCCCCCTCGGCGCCGACCGGGTCCGCGAGTTCGCGGCGGGCCTCGACCGCGTCATCGTCGTCGAGGACAAGACCGCGTTCGTCGAGACCCAGGTCCGCGAGATCCTCTACGGCACCGACCACGCCCCGCAGATCCTCGGCAAGAAGGACTCCGCGGGGAGCCCGTTGATGCCGGTCGACGGCGAGCTGACCGCAGGACGGCTGCTCGGCCCGCTGCGCCGCGTCCTGCGCGATGTCGTGGAACTGACCAGGCCGCTGCCGCCGCAACTCTCGCTTGAGGTGCTGCCGACCACGCGGACCCCGTACTTCTGCAGCGGCTGCCCACACAACCGGTCCACCGCGCTTCCGGAGGGGTCGATCGGCGGCGGCGGCATCGGCTGCCACACCATGGTCACCATCTCCAACCGGGAGGACAGCGCGGTCACCGGGCTCACGCAGATGGGCGGCGAGGGCAGCCAGTGGATCGGGCAGGCCCCGTTCACCGACATTCCGCACCTGTTCCAGAACGTCGGCGACGGCACCTTCTTCCATTCCGGCCAGCTCGCCGTGCAGGCGTGTGTGGCCGCCGGGGTGAACATCACCTACAAGCTGCTCTATAACGAGGTCGTCGCGATGACCGGAGCCCAGGACGCCGAGGGCATGCTCACCGTCGCGCAGCTGACGCACAAGCTGTCCACCGAGGGCGTCAAGCGAATCGTCATCTGCGCCGACGAACCCAAGCGGCATAACAGGAAGCAGCTCGCGAAGGGCACCCTGCTGTGGCACCGGGACCGGCTCGATGAGGCGCAGCGGATGCTCCGCGACGTCGAGGGCGTCACCGTGCTGATCTACGACCAGCACTGCGCGGCCGACGCGCGCAGGCAGCGCAAGCGCGGCACCCTGCCCGCGCGCACCACCCGCGTGGTGATCAACGAGGCGGTGTGCGAGGGCTGCGGCGACTGCGGCACCAAGTCGAACTGCCTGTCCGTGCAGCCGGTCGAGACCGAGTTCGGCCGCAAGACGCGGATCGACCAGACCTCCTGCAACACCGACTACAGCTGCCTGGACGGCGACTGCCCATCGTTCGTCACCGCCGAGCAGGTACCGGGGACGAGCACGCTGGCCGGGAAGTCCCGGCCCGTCCCGCCCGCGGTCGCCGCACCGGACCTGCCCGCGCCGGTCGGCACCCGGAACGTCTACCTCGTCGGCATCGGCGGCACCGGCATCGTCACCGTCAACCAGGTGCTCGCCACGGCCGCGCTGCGCGCCGGCTACGAGGTCGAGTCCCTCGACCAGATCGGCCTGAGCCAGAAGGCCGGACCGGTGGTCTCGCACCTGCGCTTCTCCACCGGGGCGCTGGAGCCGTCGAACCGGCTCACCCCGGGCAGCGCCGACGCGATCATCGCGTTCGACCTGCTGACCGCCGCCGACCCGAAGAACCTCGGCTACGGCGACCCGGCGAGCACCGCCGTCGTCGCATCCACCAGCCGGACGCCGACCGGGGACATGGTGTACGACAAGGATGTTCGGCATCCGGACGAGCAGCTGCTCGTGGCCCGGCTGGGATCCGTGTCGGCATCGATGGCCTCGTTCGACGCGCTGGCCGCCGCCGACGTCCTGTTCGGCACCACCGCGGCCGCGAACTTCCTGCTGATCGGCGCCGCCGTCCAGAGCGGCGGGCTGCGCCTGCCCGCCGGGGCGATCGAGGAGGCGATCAGGATCAACGGGGTCGCCGTCGACACCAACATCGCCGCCTTCCGGTGGGGTCGGGCCGCGGTCGCCGCGCCGGACGACTTCCGTGCCGCGACCCAGCGCGCCGAACGCGCACCGAAACCCGTTCCCGCACACCTGCTCTCCGGAACGTCGGTCGACGGGGAGGTGCGGCGTCTGGTCGGGCTGCGCGCCGGACAACTCATCGACTTCCAGTCGGAGGCGGTCGCCCGCCGGTACGTCGATGCGGTGCAGGCGGTGTGGGCGGCGGAACGCGCGGTCACCGACCGCACCGAGTTCAGCGAGGCCGTCGCGCGTGGCCTGTACAAGTTCACCGCATACAAGGACGAGTACGAGGTCGCGCGTCTGCTCGTCGATCCCGACTTCGTCGCGGCCGTGCAGGATCAGGTTCCTGGCGGGGCGAAGCTCACCTACCGGCTGCACCCGCCTGCCCTGCGGGCGCTCGGTCGCAGCACGAAGATCGGCCTCGGACCGAAGTCTCAGGTGGCGCTGAAGGTCCTGGCGAAGGGGAAGGTGCTGCGGGGCACCCGACTGGATCCGTTCGGCTACGCCCACGTCCGGAAGGTCGAGCGCGAACTGCTCGCGCACTACACCGCGACGGTGCGGGGGCTGGCGGGCACGCTGACCGCCGAGGGCTACGACCGCGCCGTCGAGATCGCGGGGCTGCCGGACCTGGTCCGCGGCTACGAATCCGTCAAGCTCGGGAACGTCGAGGTGTACCGGGAGCGGATGCGCGACCTCGGCGTCGCGTTCTGACCCGCCCATCCCCGAACGGGCGGTTACCGGAGCATCGGCCGAGTGGCCCGCCCGGTAGCCGCCCGTTCGACGGATCGGAGGAAACCCGTCAGCTGCCGAACGGCAGGGTGCCCGGCTGGATCTGGTATCCGCTGCTGCCCGCGGCGACGTTGCCGGTGGCTCCGAGAATCGCGTTGATCACGGTGGTGAGCATGGGTGTCCTTTCGTCGGGTCGGCCCGCCAGGATGAATCGGACCGCCCGTCACGGTATTGCCGACAGCCGCCGCTGTCGACCGTCCGGCCGAGGCCGGTTGCCGCCTGGCAGGGTGGAGGGCATGTGCGAGACACCCGACACCACGACCCCGGACGACCGGCAGGCCGACGTCGATGCGGTGGTCCGTTTCCGCAACGACCACGGACTGGACCGCATCGTCGATGTGCACACCCACTTCATGCCGAAGCAGGTGATGGACAAGGTGTGGGCGTATTTCGACTCCGCCGGGCCGCTGACCGGGGTGGTGTGGCCGATCCAGTACCGGCACGACGAGGACGTCCGGCTGGACCGGCTGCGGTCGTACGGCGTGCACGCGTTCACGTCGATGATCTATCCGCACAAGCCGGACATGGCCGCCTGGCTGAACCAGTGGGCGGTGGAGTTCGCGGCACGTAATCCCGACTGCCTGCACACCAGCACCTTCTACCCGGAACCGAGCGCCCCCGGCTATGTCGCCGACGCCCTCGCCTCCGGCGCGCGAGTGTTCAAGTCGCACATTCAGGTTGGCGACTACGATCCCAACGATCCGCTGCTGGACGAGGTCTGGGGTCAACTGCAGGATGCGGGCACCCCGATCGTCATCCACTGCGGTTCCGGCCCGGCGCCGGGGCGATTCACCGGTCCGGACCGGATCGAGACGCTGCTGGCCCGGTTCCCCCGGCTGCCGCTGGTCATCGCGCACATGGGAATGCCGGAGTACACGGCGTTCCTCGACCTCGCCGACCGGTACGAGTCGGTCATGCTGGACACGACGATGGCGTTCACCGACTTCATCGGCGACCTGGCGCCGTCCGATCCCGCCGACGCGGGACGCCTGCGGGACCTCGGTGACCGGATCCTGTTCGGCAGCGACTTCCCGAACATTCCGTACCCGTACGTGCACGCGCTCGAGGCGGTCGCGCGTCTCGGCATCGGCGACGCATGGGTGCGCGGGGTGTGCCACGACAATGCGGCCCGGATATTCGGTCTCTGACACCGAATCCCGCTCAGAACAGGGTCAGTTCCTTCGCATCGGCGGGCAGGTCGAACAGGCCGGGCTCGGATTCGGCTGCCCTTGCCGGCGTCCGGCGCTGGCGCGTCTTCTTCGCGGGCGAGGCGGGGGCCACCGGCGCCGCGGACGGGACGTGCGGCGCGGTCCGGGTCGGCGTGTGCACGGCCGTTGCCGCAACGGCGCGGGCGGCCTCACCGGCGAGCCGGTCCGCCTCCTCGTTGTAGTGGTTGCCGACATGGCCGCGGACCCACCGGAACCGCACCGGCCCGGTCCGGTCGGCCAGCGCCTGGTCGATATCGCGGATCAGGTCGACGTTCTTGACCGGATCTCCGGACGAGGTGCGCCACCCCTTCCGCTTCCAGCCTGCCACCCACTCGGATGCGCACTTGATCGCGTACTGCGAGTCGGATTCGATCAGCAACGGCTCGTCACCGGGATGCGCCAGGATCGCCTCAAGCAGCGCGCGCAACTCGGCGATCTGGTTGGTCCCCGACCGCTCGCCACCCGACCTGCTTGGGCCGAAATGATTCACCCAGGCCCAGCCGATCGCGCCACCGGGATTCCGCAGGCAGGAGCCGTCCGTACTGACGATGATCACGGTTGTACACCTTACGGTGACGGACCGACAAACGGGGCGGGGGTGGCCGATCCCACTTTCCTGGCGCGCGCGGCGCCGCCTACTCGCCGACGAACTCGGGCGGGCGCTTCTCGAGCATTGCCGCGACGGCTTCGTGATGGTCCCGGGTGTGGTGGGCAAGCGCCTGCATCGCCGCGGACAGTTCCAGCAGCGATTCGAGGCTCTGGTGTTGGCCCTCGCGGAGCAGCTTCTTCGTCATCCGCAGCGCCTGCGGCGGGTTCGCCGCCACCCGCTCGGCGAGGGCCTGCGCGGTGGCCGCCAGGTCGTCGGGGTCGACGACCCGCGAGACCAGGCCCCAGTCGAGTGCGGTCTGGGCGTCGATCGCATCGCCGGTGAACGCCATCTCCGCGGCCCGCGCCAACCCGACCGCGCGGGGCAGCAGCCAGGCGCCGCCGTCGCCGGGGATGAGGCCGAGCTTGACGAAGCTCTCCGCGAACCGCGCCGCGGACGACGCGACCCGCATGTCGCACATCAGTGCCAGGTCGCAGCCCGCTCCGATGGCCGGGCCGCCCACCGCCGCGATCACCGGCACCTCGCAGTGGTACAGCGCCAGCGGGATGCGCTGGATGCCCCGCCGGTAGCCGTCCCGCACCTCGGCGGGGGCGCCCCCGAACATTCCCGCGCGGTCCCGCATGTGCTTGACGTTGCCGCCGGACGAGAAGGCGGGCCCGTTCGCGGCGAGCACCACGACGCGGACGGTGCCGTCCGCGTTGACCGCGGCGATGGCGTCCTCGAACGCCTGCACCATGTCCGGCTCGGAGATGACGTTGCGGGTCTCGGGCCGGTTCATCGTCCAGGTGACGATGCCGCCGTCCCGCCGGATGTCGATCGCGCCGCTCATGGGTCTCACCGTAGGGCGAGCACGCCGCCGCCGCTACGCGACCTGCACCAGGTAGCCGTGCGCCGCCGCGACGGCAGCGGACCGCACGCCGCCGCCCTGAACGACCAGGCCGGCAGCGAGCGCCGGATCCTCCGTGGTGGCGCGGCGCCAGCCCCGGTCGGCGAGCGCGAGCACATACGGCAGGGTCGCGTTGGTCAGCGCGAACGTCGACGACCGCGGCACCGCGCCGGGCATGTTGGCCACGCAGTAGAACAGCGACTCGTGCACCGGGAACGTGGGGGCATCGTGCGTGGTCGGATGGGTGTCTTCGAAGCACCCGCCCTGGTCGACGGCGATGTCCACCAGCACCGACCCCGGCCGCATCCGGGAGACCAGCTCGTTCGACACCAGTTTGGGGGCGCGGGCACCGGGGATCAGGACCGCGCCGATCACCAGATCCGCGTCGAGAACGGCCCGCTCAAGGTCGTAGCGGGTGGACGCGAGGGTACGGACCCGGCCGTCGTAGCTGGCGTCGAGTTCCCGCAGCCGCGCCGGGTTGACGTCGAGGACGGTGACGGCGGCGTGCATCCCGACCGCGATCGCCGTCGCGTTCTGCCCGGCGACACCGCCACCCAGCACCACGACATCCGCCGGGCGGACACCGGGAACACCGCCCATCAACACGCCGCGCCCACCGGAGGATGCCATCAGGTGATGGGCACCGACCTGCGGCGCGAGCCGGCCAGCGACCTCGCTCATCGGGGCAAGGAGCGGCAGGGTTCCGTCCGCGGTGCGGACGGTCTCATAGGCGATCGCCGTCGTGCCTGCGGCCAGCAACGCATCGGTGCATTCGCGGGACGCGGCAAGGTGCAGATAGGTGAACAGCACCTGATCGCCACGCAACCGTGAATACTCCTCGGGGACCGGTTCTTTCACCTTGAGGATCAGGTCGGAATCGGCCCAGGTGGAGTCCGCATCGGGGGCGATGTGCGCGCCAGCGAGGCGGTAGTCCCGGTCGGCCAGCGAAGACCCGGCGCCCGCGCCGGTCTCGACGAGCACCCGGTGCCCACGGTCGACGAGTGCGTTGACCCCTGCGGGGGTGGCAGCGACACGGTACTCGTTGTTTTTGAGTTCGCGGGGGATTCCGATCCTCATGGTGGTACCTCGGGTTCGGTGGTGATCTCGGGTGGCGCCTTCCACCAGTATGCTAGGGAAGCAGTCTGTCCAACAACGGGTTCGAAAAGATCCGATGCGGATCGAGGTCGTTGTACTCGGCGCGTGCAGAGTCCCAGTCGTCGCCGACCGGAACGCCGTCCCGGTAGGTCTGCGGGATCACCGCCTCGATGGTCTCGGGGTCCAGGAACCCCGCCTCGTCGGTGAACGCCCACCCCTTGGCCCACTCCGGCCGGAACGTGGCGTAGTCACCGCGGTAATTGCTCCGCATGAACCGCTCCATCTCGCGGAAATACGCGGGCATCCCCGGTGTCCCCGGGACGCCGACGACGTTCATCCAGATCGCGGTGTCCCACTCCGGATGGTCGGGGCGCGGCCGCAGCGCCGAGATCGTCGGTGGGCCGGACGATTCCACCGTCACCTCGGTCGGGTCGTCGAGTCCGCACAGCCGGACCTCGAACGGCCCGTTGATCGGGTACCGACCCTGGGCTCGGAGCTCCTGCTGCCGGGCGTGGTGCCAGCTGACGAACTCGTGGATGACGCGGGCGATGTTGGCCCGCTTGGTGACCACCACCCCGCCACCGGCGGTCATCCGCAGGGTCGTGGCCCGGAGGTAGAACTGGACGTCCTTGGACCAGCCCCACAGGTCGTGGCCGCCGGTGGCAGCGAGCCCGGCCTGGAAGGTCGCCAGCTGGGTCTGACCGAACAGCGGGGTCGCCGATCCGACACCCGACACGATCTGGCCGAGCAGGTCGGTGAGCGGCTTCGGGATCGAATCGGAGTACGGGTAGTTGTACGGCCCGGTCACCTCCCGCGACTGCGGCGGCTTGGTCGGGGTCGGGGTCCACACCTTGAGGTACGGGGTGTCGGTGAACGGGAACCAGATCGCCTCCACCCGGCCCGATCGGGCGACGAAGCGCTCAAAGGTGCGACCGGGAGATCCGGGCGGAGCGAACAGTTCGCGCCACGGGATGTCCGTGCGCGATTCGCAGCGCAGCCGGTAGTTCGGTCCGGCCTGCAGCGTGACCTCGGTGATGAAGACCCGGCCAAGGTGGGTGAGCAGCGGCCGGATCCGCGGGTCGGCACGCGGGAACTCGCGCAGCACGTATGCGCGGCGGGTGTCGTCCCACACCACCGCCGTCAGTGCCGTGACGAGGTTGCTGATCGAGCCGAACGACGCACCGGGGAGGGCCGCTTCGTCGTCCGCGGGAAGGGTGGCGCCGTGTGCGTCGATCGCGAGGACGCCCGCGATTGACAGTTCCCCGATCGCGGGCGAGTTGGCCCAGCCCAGCCCGTTGTCCTGAAGTGCGGTCAGCACCGACATCAGCAGTGCTCCCGCCCCTGCCGTCACCGTGGCCCGGCCGGGTTCGGCGGACGGCGCGACCGTGACGTGGTTCAGCCGGGTCAGGGTGTCCACGAGGACGACCTTCTCGACGTTCTGGCCCGGAACCAGGGTCAGTGGGCTCCAGCCGTGCATGGTGCCGCGCGGCCGCAGCCGGTATCCGTGGGCGTGCGCCCAGTTGGCCAGCCGCACGACGTCCCGCGCGTCCGCCGGCGTGCACGTCCACACGTCGTCGAAGACGATCTCGCGAACCCAGTTCTCGTAGCCCTGCTGGAACAGCGGGATGCCGTCGGGAAAGTCGGGCGGGGGCGGCAGCGTGACGCCGGGGGCGTCGGAGGAGCGCGCGGCGGCGGGCGCCCAGCCCGTGGTCGTCAGCGCGGCCGCTCCCGCGGCCGCGGCGAGGAAGCCCCGCCGGGTGAGCTCCGGTCCAGTCATGGGGAACAACATAGATCATTTCGATGCCAGTGGCGTCGAAATGGCGGATGCGGAGACCGGGCGACCTCCGCACCCGCGTGTTGTACTGGAGCGCATCGGTGTTGCCCGAACCCCATTCGAGGAGGCGCCATGACGGACCTGGACGCGGGCGCGGACCCGGCTCCGCCCCCGGCACCGCACCGCGGGTGGCCGGTCGTCGCACTCGTCGCGGTCGCCATCCTGGTTCTCCTCGTCGGCGGCGCGGGCGGCGCCTACCAGGGCAAACTCGCCGAGGTCCAGAAGAACGACAACGCCTCCTTCCTGCCCGGGTCCGCGGAGTCGACCCTTGCCGCGAACGAGGCAGCGGAATTCGTCACCGTCCAGACCATCCCCGGATTCGTCGTCTTCCATCGGGACGGCCCGCTCACCGATCAGGACCGCGCGTCGATCGCGCGGGCCGCCGCGGCCGTCGCCGGGGTGGACGGGGTCGACGCCACCGGGATGACCCCCACCCAGTACTCGACGGACGGCACCACCGCCGCGCTGTACGTCCCCCTCGTTGCGAAGTCGAACGGGGCCGACGTCAGCGGCGACCGTCTCGCCGACACCGAGCAGCAGGTGATGGACGCAGCGAAGGCGGCAGCGACCGCGGACCTCGAGGTGCTGCCTGCGGGCCCCGGCGGACTGCTGGTGGCGTTCATCGACGCATTCGAGGGGCTCGACAGCACCCTGCTGCTTGCCGCGGTGCTGGTGGTGATCGCGATCCTGCTCGTCGTGTACCGCTCCCCGGTGCTGTGGTTCTTCCCGCTGCTCTCGGCCGGTCTGGCACTGGGGTTGTCGTCGATGCTCGTCTACTTTCTCGCGAAGGCGGACGTCCTGACCCTGACCGGGCAGAGCCAGGGCATCCTGATGGTGCTCGTCCTCGGCGCAGGCACCGACTACGCCCTGCTCCTCATCGCCCGCTACCGCGAGGAGTTGCACCGCTATCCGAGTCGATTCGACGCCATGATCCGGGCGTGGCGCGAATCCGCGCCCGCGATCACGGCCTCCGCCGTGACGGTGGTCCTCGGCCTGCTGTGCCTTGGCTTCTCGGAACTCAACTCCAACAAGGGCCTCGGGCCGGTCGCGGCGATCGGAATCGGCTGCACCTACCTGGTGATGATGACGTTCCTGCCGGTGTTCCTCGCGCTGGCGGGCCGGTGGGTGTTCTGGCCGCGGATTCCCCGTGTCGACCGGGCCGCGGATCTGGCCACCCACGGCATGTGGGGGCGGATCGCCGCGGCCGTCGGCCGCCGCGACCGGCCCGCGTGGATCGGGGCCACCGCCCTGCTCGTCATCCTGTGTGCTGTCGGGATCGGCAGCCTCAACACCGGCGGCCTGACCTCCTCCGAGAACTTCACCAACACCCCCGACGCCGTTGCGGGCCAGCGGATCTACGACGAACACTTCGATCCCGGCACCGGCGCGCCCGCGGTGATCGTGACGAACGCCGACGCCGTCGATGCCGTGATGGCTGCCGCGGCAGCCACTCCGGGAGTCGCCCCCGGACCGGGATCGGTGTGCCTGCAGATCGACTACACCAAACTGGCACAGCTGGCGAAACTTGGCACCGGCACCGGCGGCGACGCCCGAACAGGCTGCCCCCCGGACCTTCTCACCGTCGCACCGATCGACGGGCGGACGATCGTCAACGTGACACTCGCCGACGCCTACGACTCACCGGAGGCCATGGACACCGTCCACCGACTGCGGGACGCGGTGCACGCCGTTCCCGGCGCCGACGCGCTGGTCGGCGGCAATACCGCGGCCACCGTTGACGTCAAGGCCGCGTCGGTGCGGGACCGCAACGTGATCATCCCGATCGTGCTTGTCGTCATCTTTGTGGTGCTGGCACTGCTCCTCCGGGCGCTGCTTGCTCCGGTGATTCTCATTGCGACGGTGGTGCTTTCGTTTGCCGCAACGCTTGGCGTGTGCGGCTTCTTCTTCGCCCATGTCTTCCATTTCGCGGGGGCCGACCCCGCGTTCCCGCTGTTCGCGTTCGTCTTCCTGGTCGCGCTCGGCATCGACTACAACATCTTCCTGATGACCCGCGTCCGCGAGGAGACGCACCGGCACGGCACCCGGTCCGGGGTGCTGCGCGGCCTTGCGGTCACCGGCGGCGTCATCACCTCCGCGGGCATCGTGCTCGCCGCGACCTTCGCGGTCCTCGGCGTGCTCCCGCTGGTGTTTCTCGCGGAGGTCGGGTTCGCGGTCGCGTTCGGCGTCCTCCTGGACACCATCATCGTCCGCAGCGTGCTGGTGCCCGCGCTCGCGCACGACATCGGCAGGCGGATCTGGTGGCCGTCCGCCTTGTCCCGATCCGGGCACTGACCCGCGACGCGCCGGTCTTTTCATACCCCGTGCAGAATCGCCGCCACTGCGGCACACTCGGTCACGGTCACCACCTTCCGTCGGGGGAGTTCTCCACACGAAAAGGAGTGTCATGCCGCCACGTTTCCGTTCGCACCGACTGCGTCGTCTCACCCTGTCCGCGCTGATCACCGCAGCAGCCGCGGCCACCCTGCCTGCCACCGCACACGCCGACATCACCCCGACCACCCTGGTCAACGGCGTCCTGTCGACGATCGGCGGATGTCAGTCCCCGGTCCGGGCCGCGATCGTCGGGTGCACCCAGACCGAGACCCTGACCACGCAGTTCCCGGTCAATCTCGACCTCAACCAGCTCGGCACCAACATCGTGGTGCTCGGCGCCGGGCTGTTCCCGGACGGCACGATGCGTCCGGTACTGGTGTCGCGGCTGCAGGCCGCCCTTCAGGTCGCGAACCGGTATCCGCTGTCACCGATCATCGTGAGCGGCGGGGTGCCGCGGAACGGGGTCACCGAGGCCCGCGCGATGCGGGAATGGCTCGTCGCGAACGGCGTCCCCTGGTTCCGGATCACCGAGGAGGGCACCTCGCGCTCGACCGTCGAGAACGCGCGGAACACCAACTCCATCCTCGCCGATCGCGGTGCCGCTGGCGCCGTCGTGGTGACCTCGCCCGACCACCTGGAACGGGCCATGATCGACTTCCGGACCGCCGTCGCGGGCAGGATCCCGATCGCGGGGGTCGTCGCGCCGCACTGAGCCGCCCGCCTGAACGACGAAGGGGCCGGACCGGGCATCGCCCGGTCCGGCCCCTCACGTGCGGTTGTCAGCTGCCGTTGCTGATGACGCCGCTGATCACGTCGGCGATGAAGCCGGACGGGTTCTCGATGATGGCGGAGCCCGCCGAACCGGTGGTGCCGCCCTCGCCGTCCGACGAGCCGAACCCGAGGTCGGCGGAGCCGGTGGACACGGCCTCACCGGGGTTGAGGTTGCGGACCGTGACGAACGCGCCGATCGGGTTGAACTTCTGGGTGGTGCCGAAGCCCGACACGTCGAAGCCGACACCCGTGTCGAAGACGTCGCCTGCCTCGGCGGACTTCGGCACCAGGTAGGTGACGTCGAGGGTGAGGGTCTTCGAGCCGGTCTTCGAGATGAGCCATCCGGCGTCGGTGACGGTGACGCGCTTGTCGTTGACGTCGACCTGCGGGGTGACCGACTCGGCCTTGCTACCACCGATCAGGTGCCATGCGGTGACCTTGGCGCTGCCCTTGACGTACTGGAAGCCCTCGGGATGAAAGTCGTTGATCTTCGTGATGTAGCGATCGAGGGCGTTGTTCACGGAGAGGGTGGTGCGGAGGGTGACCTTCTGGCCGGGAGCCACGGTGCCGTCCCCGACCACGGACCGGGTGACGGTGATGTTGTCGGTGGTCTTGGTGGCCGTGTGCGGCTTCTGCGCGGCGGCCGCGGCGCTGGTCTTGTCGGACTCGGGTGCCGCGGTGGCGGTGCCGGCGCCGACGGCAAGGCCACCGGCGAGCAGGGCGGTCGCGGCGACGACGGACGCGGCGCGACGGAGCGAAGAGCGGGACATGCATTTCCTCCAGGTCAAGGTCTCACACCGACGCCCCCGGGTTCGCTGCCCCGTTGCCGCCTGTCGACACATGGGCCGCTACCTGGGAAGTCGGATTCGCCAACTGTATCGGTCAGATGTCCAGTTCTGTGTCAATTGTTCATAATGAATGCCAGTGACCGCCATCACGTCTCCGCGCCTGCTCCGGTTGCGTCGGCCCGCATCGACGCCTAAGATGGGGCGCCATGACGCGCATTCTCGTAGTTCGCCGCCGTAGCGGGGTCTGATTCGGACCGACCCCTCGCTGCGGGTCGTTGAGCTACGCGTTGGTCCTCCCTTTCCATCCAGGAAGACCACCCCCATGAATGCCATCGCGAACACCACTCACCCGATCACCGACCCGTTCTCGGCCCGATTCGGCATGCCGTTGCCGCGGGAGATGCGCGCCGACTGCGCGGGCATGGGATGGCGCACCTTCCTCGCCACCTACTCCCCCTCGAACGGCCCGATCCGGTTCGGTCGCTGGTCGGTGGCCCCGCTCGGCGCCGGACGGTGCGAGTTCAAGGCCACCCTCGGCATCGGCGACGCCATCCACCAGGCGACCGCGGAGGCGTCCGGTCCGGTGTCTGCGCTGACGGCAATGCTGTACGACGCCGGTTTTCAACTGGAGATCCTGTCGTTCCACCAGCTGCGCATCGCCGACGACCGGACCGCGACCTTCCTGCTGTGCGAGCACGACGGTCGGCGGCACTGGGCGGTCGGCTTCGGGCACGACGCCACCGCGTCGTCGGTCGAGGCGATGATCGCCGGCGCCAACCTGCTGCACGGCTGACCCCCGCGGACTGTGCGTGATGTGCACCCCTACCGGGGTACACATCACGCACCGGCGCGGAGCGCAGCGGAGCGCACCTACGGCATTTCGACGGTCTCCGCGCGGGCGATCTCCCCGATCGCGCGGCGCAGGTGGCGGTCGGCGGGTGTCTGTGCTGCCGCGAGCAGGTCGGCGGTCACCAGCAGCGCGTGCGGCGCGATCACCGGCCACCCGATCCGCTCGGTGTCCTCGTCGTAGTCGGTGAGGCCGAGGGAGCCGGTGAGCACCACCGCGAGGGCGCCGACGTCGAGAGTCGGCAGCCACCCGGCGGCGGCCCTGGCGCTTCGTTCGAGAACGGCCTGCACCGCCTCCCCGGTGAGACCGTCGGGATGGACGTCCTCGAGCAGCGCCCGGACCATCGCCGAGAGCACCGCGCGCACCTGGTCGGGCTCCCAGCGGAGCAGCTCGGTCGTCGCCGCCCCGAACGCGGGGGCGTCGGCGGCGCCCGCTGCGGTCACCGCGGCATCGATCGCGGAGGCGATGCCCTTCGCCGGACGCGGCCATTCGCTCGGCCACTGCTGCACGGTCGACTCCTCGTCTCGGGCGCCGAAGGTACTGTTGCTCAGTCCAGTTCGGCACGCATCAGGTACACGTTGTAGTCGGACCAGGTCGACAGCATGAAATACAGGTCGTCGGCCGTCGACCACGGATGGATGAAGCCACCGTACAACTCCGGATAGGTTTCGACGCCGACGAGCCGGGCAGGCTCCGACCACAACCCCTGCGGCGAGTCGGACGCGCGCAGCGTGATCCCGGTCCGGGCGGTGTCCAGGTACGACATCTGCCAGCGGCCCGACCCCTCGTCGTAGCGCACCGACAGCTCGGCCGCTGTGCCACGCACGATCGGGGTCGCCGCGTGCGGACCCCCGACCGCGGTCCAGTTGCCGTCCGTCCAGTACTGGTAGGCGGACGTGTTCAGCACCTGGTCCTCGGGGACGCGGGCCAGCGCGACCTCCCCGAGCCGGGTGTTGGGGGTGCCGAACATGTACACGTACCCGCCCTGCGGCACCATCGCCGCGACCTGAAAGTTCGAGACGCCGAAGATGTTGTCCCACTTCGCGTGCGGATCCTTGGTCCAGGTCTGCCCGCCGTCGTCGGAGTAGGCAAGGCCCCCGTGGTTGGTGAACCAGGTGGCCGGGATGCTGTTCCAGGTGCGGATCGACATGTAGCTCAGGTACTGCCGTGATCCGACCGCGAACCCGGAGGTGGGGATCGTGGTGATCTCCACGTTGTCGATCTTCCTGCTGCTGAGCACCTCCGCGGCGTGACACCGGCTGTCCTGAACGAAGGTGTCGATGGTCATCCCGTCCGCGAGGTCACGGTCGGTGCTGAATCCGAGGACGTTGCTGCGCCAGTCCTCGCCCTGGCCGCCGGGCGGGTGGAATCCACGGCCGACCGTGTCCCCGAAGGCGACGGCCACCGTTCCCGGCTCGGACTCCCACATGATGCCGAGGTCGGTGCCGTTGATCTGCCACCGCTTGTCGGTGCGGTTGGTGGAGCTCGCGCCGGTCACCTTCGCGACCATCCGCACGTCGCGGACCTGCGGGGTGGGCGGCTGCGGCGCGACGGGTGCCGTCTGGGTCGGCGGGTGCACGGTCGGCGGCGGCTCCGGCGCGGGCCCCCGGTCGGGTCCGGGCACCGGGATCCCGAAGACAAACGGGTTGAAGTCGACGCCGATCTCCGGCACCCCGAGCGTCGACGACAGCCCGCCGGGCGGGTTCGGGACGTCGGTCAGGTCGGGGCACGGGTTGACGCAGGGATCGGCGGGCAGCGGATCGGGGTTGATCCGGACGGCGGGCGATTCCGGTGCGGGATACGGCACCGGCTCCACCCACGGGTACGGGATCGGGATGTCGAGCTTCTTCGGGATGATCGACTCGTGCTCGGCCGGCGGATCCGTCGCGCACGGACCGGTCCCGACCACCGGTGCGGCACCGGCGACGTATCCGCCGCCGGTCACCGCACCGGCCGCGACCAGCGCACACACCGCAGCAACGACCGGGACCCGTTTCGGCATCGGTACCTCCTTGCTGTCAGCGTGCCCGATGATGCGGACCCGCGCACAGCGGACGTTTCCGGCGCGCCTCGCGGGCCGGTCCCCGGACAGGCTGGACGGCCGGTCACCGGCCATCGACTAACCGCACCCGCCCGCCTAGTGTGACGGGCTGGAACCGAAGCGAGGTTGACTGTGCCCGAATCCCTACCGCGCCAGGGCGGCCCCTATGTATCGGGGCCACCCGCGGACGCCCTGGCCGTCCACATTCCGGCGTTGGACCGGTTCGGCCCCGCGCAGCTGCTGCGCGCGCTGGTGGTCGGCGTGGTCCTGCTCGGCTGTGCCCTGTTCGCGACGGTCACCAAGCCGTTCACCCGCCGGAACATGGGCTGGGCGGACGCCGCATCCGAGGGCCTCGTCAACGGCTTCGAGGTGCTCGGCCCCACCTTCGTCAAGCTCGGTCAGCTGATGGCGTCGTCGTCCGGGATGTTCCCTGCGCCGCTCGCGAATGCGTGCCTGCGCTGCCTCGACGACGTCCCGCCGGTGTCCGCCGCCGCCGCGCGGGGGGTGATCGAGGCCGACCTCGGCGCTCCGATGGACGAGTTGTTCGCCGAGTTCGACGACGTGCCGTTGGCTGCGGCGTCGGTCGCGCAGGTGCATGCCTGCGTGCTGCCGGACGGCAGGGAGGCGGTGATCAAGGTGCAGCGTCCGGGCATCCGGCACCGAATGCTGCTCGACCTGCGGACGGCGTATTGGGGTGCACGGCAGCTGGAACGGGTGCACGAGTTCTTCCGGATCGCGAACGCCACCGCGATCATTCGGGACCTGCACAACGCGACGATGACGGAACTGAACAGCGCCGTCGAGGCGGACCGGCAGACCCGGTTCCGGGACGCGTTGTGGACGTTCGGGGACAACAAGTGGGTGACCGCCCCCGAGGTGTACTGGGACCGTTGCGGCCCGCGCGTCATCTGCATGGAACGGATGCGCGGCCTCCCGTTCGACCGCATCGAGACCGGGCCGGACGCCGCGGAGGACGCGGAGTCGGCGGAGCCGCCGACCGGCCCGGATACCCGGCTGCTGATCCGCCGCGGCGTCAAGGCATGGATCGAGGCGATCACCCTGCACGGGCCCTTCCACGGCGACGTGCACGCGGGCAACCTGTGGCTCCTCGACGACGGCCGGATCGCGCTGCTCGACTTCGGCATCGTCGGCGAGTTGCCGCAGGAATGGCGGGCGATCCTGCGGGACATGTTCCACGCGACGTTGCTTGACGGCGACTACGCCCCGGTGGCCCGCGGCATCCGGGCACTCGGCTACACCGCGGACCTCGACGCGTCCGACGCGGAGATCGGCGCCCAGGTCGGCGCGGTGCTGGCGCCGGTGTTCGCGAACGATCTCGGTGAACTGAAGCTCAGCTCGCTCATCATGGCGCTGGTGACGATCGGCAGGCAGTGGGGGGTGGCGAGCCCGGAGGAGTTGGTGCTGTTCGGCAAGCAGCTCGGCTATTTCGAGCGGTACGCGACGCGGATGGCACCCGGCTGGGTGATGGGCAGCGATCTCTACCTGTTCCGCAACGTCTTTCCCGAGGAGGTGGCCCGGCGGGCGGACGAGCTGGGCGTCACGCTGCCGGAGGACTGATCCCGGCCCCGCACCAACCCGATCGCCGCCGCCTCGATGTCGTGTTCGGAGAGCAAGACGAGGCGGGCCGCGTCGCCGAGCGGGACGAAACTGTCGGCACTGGTGACCCGGGCCATCGTCCCGGTGAACCCGCCGTCGACGAGGGCGGCGAGCACACCCTCCGACACCCCGCCGGAGCGGCGGGTCTCGTCCGCGACCAGGACCCGGCCGGTGGCCTCCGCCTCCCGCAGCAGGTCCGCCACCGGCAGCGGTACCAGCCAGCGCAGGTCCAGCACCCGCACCCCGATCCCCTTGCGTTCGAGCGCTTTCGCGGCGCGCAGGCTCAGGTACAGGCCGTTGCCGAACGTGACGATGGTCAGGTCGGTACCGGCGCCGGTGGTGCGCCCCGCACCGATGGGCACGTGCACGTCCGGGCCGGGATACGGTGCCAGCCAGCCGCCGTCGCCGGGCTGGTGCAGGTCGCGGGTGTGGTAGCGGGCGATCGGTTCGATCAGCACGCACACCGCGCCGGACGTCCGGGCCGCAGCGGCGCAGGTGTGCAGCATTGCGGCCGCGTCGTCGGGCCTGGCCGGGGACCCGACCACGATGCCGGGGATGTCGCGGAGCACGGCGACGGCGTCGTCGTTGTGAAAGTGCCCGCCGAACCCCTCCTGGTAGCCGTATCCGGCGACCCGAACGACCATCGGGTTGCGGTACCGCCCACCGGAGAAAAAGCCCAATGTTGCTGCCTCGCCGCGGATCTGATCCTCCGCGTTGTGCAGGTATGCGAGGTACTGGATCTCGGGGATCGGCAGTAGGCCCGCGAGCCCCGCGCCGGCGGCGAGGCCGAGGATCGCCTGCTCGTCGAGCAGCGTGTCGAAGACGCGGGCCGCGCCGAACCGGTCGGCGAGTCCGCGGGTCACCCCGTACACGCCACCCTTGCGGCCGACATCCTCACCGAACACCAGCGCGCCGGGGTCGGCGGCGAGGATGTCCGCGAGCGCCCGGTTCACGGTCCGCGCCACTGTGAGCGCCGCGTCCGGCGGCGGCGCGAGTTCTGCCGATGCGCGCAGCTGCCGCACGTGGCCTGCGACGACCGCGGGAGCCGGGGCGCGCAGCGGGGCGGTCACCTCGGTGCGGGTGCGCAGCGGCGCGGCCCGCGACACCGCATCGGCTGCCGCCGCAACCCGCTCCCCCGCCTCCCGGGATCGGCGCAGGACCTGGTCGGGGCGGAGTGCGCCCGCCCCGATCAGCAGCCGCGCGGTCCCGATCAGCGGGTCCCGTTCCAGGTCGGCGGCGAGCGCGGCTGGCGTCCGGTAGGCGGACTCGACGTCGGAGCCCGCGTGCCCCATCAGCCGCACCATCCGCAGGTGGAGGAACGCCGGACGCCGGTGTGCGCGAACCCAATCAGCGATGCGGACGGCGACGTCGTAGGTGTCGGCGAGGTCGCATCCGTCGGCGGTGGCGTACTCGAGTCCCGCCCGGCCGGAGTACGCGGCGGCGATCCATCCCGGCGCGGTGGGCACGCTGATACCGATCCCATTGTCCTCGCACACCAGCAGCAGCGGGAGCGGCAGGCCGCGGTGCGCGAGGTTGGCGGCGGCGTTGATCGCGCCGACCGCGGTCGAGTGGTTCGCGGAGGCGTCACCGAAGCTGCACACCGTGACCGCGTCGGCCGGGTATTCGGACTGCACCCCGAGCCGGTCGGCCCGCTCGACCGCGAAGGCCAACCCGACCGCGCGCGGCAGATGGGAGGCGACGGTGGACGTCTGCGGGATGATCGCGAGGTCGCGGCGGCCGATGACCTTGTGCCTGCCACCCGAGATCGGGTCGGCGGCGGCGGCGACGACACCGAGCAACACGTCCCGCACCGGGTCGCGGCCACCGACCTGGCGTGCACGTTCAAGAAAGAAGGCACCCGAACGATAGTGCAGCAGAGCGGGGTCCGTTGGCCGCAGGGCCGCGGCGACCGCGGCGTTGCCCTCGTGCCCCGCCGATCCGATCGTGTAGTAGCCGCGCGCGGCGGCGCGCAGCCTGCGCGCCGCCAGGTCGAGGTGCCTGCTGACGAGCTGGGCATCGAACAGGTCGAGGCACCGCTGCACCGTCAGCCCCGACCCGGGACGCACGAACCCCGCCGGGGCCGCACCCGGCGCCGCCGTCGTCGAGCGGACGGCGGCGGCGAAGTGGGCGCCGACGGGGTCGTCGGGCGTGTTCAGTCCTGGCCGGCCTGCATGTCCATCCACATGACCTCCCACACGTGCCCGTCGAGGTCACGGAACGCCCTGCTGTACATGAAGCCGTTGTCGTGCGGCTCCATCCAGGCGCTGCCGCCCGCCGCGATCGCCCCGTCGACGAGCGTGTCGACCTCCTCGCGGCTGTCCGCGGACACACATAACAGCACCTCACGGGCCGAGCTGGTGTCGCAGATGTCGTCGGCGATGAAGACCCGGAACTTCGGCTCCTCGAGCAGCATCACCATCGCCTGGTCGTTGATCACCAGGCAGGCGGTCTGCTCGTCGCAGAACTGGTCGTTGAACTCGAAGCCGAGTCCGTCGAAGAACTTTCGGGTGGCGGTGACGTCACTGACCGGCAGATTGGCGAACAACATACGGGACATCGGGTGCTCCGTTTCCGTTGAGCGAGGCCTGGTTCCATCCTCGGTTGTTGGGGTCTCGGATGTACAGACCGCCCCGGTCACGAAAACTCATCGCCGAGAAGTCGGGCCGGGTACGGCCGTCAGGCCCGCCGGAGCCGCGCCGTCAGGTGGTGGGTGAGCGGGGTGTCGGCGTGCGCCATCCACAGGTCGTAGGACAGCGCGTCACCGTCGACGGTGATCCGGCGGCGGATCTCGTGGACGGGTTTGGCGTCGGGTGAGGCGGCGAGCGCGACGGGCGTCAGGTCCAGCACCCCGTCGATCAGGTCGCCGCGTTGGATCTCCACGAAACCGGTCGGCTGGGTGACCAGCAGTTCGATGGCATCGCCTGCCCTGCGCAGGTAGCCGTTCTCGGTGTGCATCGGCCGCTCCCGGCCGGGAGACCAGGTGCGGGAACGGTACGCGAGAAACGGCTTGCCCGGGGTCGCGGTGAAGTCGATCTCCTCCTCGTAGGAGAAGTCGTCGATCGTCGGGTAGTGGCCGTCGCCGCCGCCGACCCAGGTCCCCGCGAAGACGCCCAGCTCGCCGAGTGGATCGATCGTCCCGCCCATGTGCCACCTCCGGCTCGGTTGCATCACGGGTTTCGACGCCCGCTGCTGTCGGCATTGTGCCCGACCGGTGGCGTGTGCGTGAGGTGGGCCACCATCGGGGCGGTGATCGGCGGCCGATAGCATTTAGCCCTGCTAAACATCACATCCACGCAGGGAACGAGCAGATCGTGAGCAGGATCCACAACTCCACCTTCGCAGCCAAGGTGACAACGGCGGCTGCCGCAGCGGCGCAGATTCACCCGGGCGACACCGTTGCGATCAGCGGTTTCGCCTCGGCAGGCACCCCGAAGGCCGTGATCCCCGCGCTGGCCGAGCGGATCCACGGCGTGCGCGGGGAGGGCTCAAACTTCACCATCAATCTGCTCACCGGCGCCTCGGTGTCCGCGCACACCGAACGGGCCCTTGCCGAGATCGACGGCATCGCGCTGCGGATGCCCTACCAGTCGGAGCCGACTGCCCGCCGCAAGATCAACGACGGCCGGATGGACTATGTCGACATCCACCTCTCGCACGTCGCGCAGCAGGTGTGGGAGGGCTACTACGGCCGGGTGGATGTCGCGATCGTCGAGATCTCCGGCATCACCGAGTCCGGCGACCTGATCCCGTCCGCATCCGTCGGCAACAACAAGACCTGGCTCGACGTCGCCGACCGGATCATCCTCGAGGTCAACTCGTGGGTGCCGACGGCCATGGAGGGCATGCACGACATCTACTACGGCACCGCGCTCCCACCGCACCGCACCCCGCTCGAACTGACCCGGGTGGAGGATCGGATCGGGCAGCCGACGTTCCGGGTGGACCCGGCGAAGGTGGTGGCCGTCGTCGAAACGAACACCCCGGACAGCGCCAGCGCCCTGACCGAACCCGACGAGGTGAGCCTCGCGATTGCCGGGCACGTCGTCGACTTCTTCGCGCACGAGGTCACGGCGGGGCGCCTGCCCGCCGACACCCTGCTGCCGCTGCAGGCCGGGATCGGCAATGTGGCGAACGCGGTCCTCGGCGGCCTCGACCGCGGTGGCTACCGGAATCTGACCTGCTATTCCGAGGTCATCCAGGACTCGATGCTGCGGCTGATCAAGGACGGCACCGTCGCGCATGCCTCGGCGACCTCGCTGGCGCTGTCCGCGAAGGGTCTCGCAGAGCTCACCGACAACATCGACTTCTACCGCAGCCGCATCACGCTGCGACCCCAGGAGATCAGCAACCATCCCGAGGTGGTGCGCAGGCTCGGGATCATCGCGATGAACGGCATGCTCGAGGCCGACATCTACGGCAACGTCAACTCGACGCACGTGATGGGCACGCGGATCATGAACGGCATCGGCGGGTCAGGTGACTTCGCCCGCAACGGGTACGTGTCACTGTTCCTGAGCCCGTCCACCGCGAAGGACGGTCAGATCTCGTCGATCGTGCCGATGGTGCCGCACGTCGACCACACCGAGCACGACGTGCAGGTGCTCGTCACCGAACAGGGGCTGGCGGACCTGCGCGGGCTCTCCCCCCGCAAACGTGCCCGACTGGTGATCGACAACTGCGCACATCCCAGCTTCCGGCCGATGCTGCACGACTACCTGGCCCGGGCGCAGGCGCAGCCGGGCGTTGGGCACACCCCGCACCTGCTCGGTGAGGCGTTCTCGTTCCACGAGCGGTTCACCGCGACGGGGTCGATGCTCCGATAGCCCGCCCGGGGCGTGATCAGCCGTTGGCGGTCACGAAACCGTCCCGCCAGCTGGGGTGCCGGGGCGTCCAGCCGAGTGCCCGGGCGCGGGCATTCGAGACCGGACGGCCCGGGCCGAGGTCGGCTCGGACGGTCGGCGCGGGAGCGCCGACCGACACGGCAAAGATCGGCACCCA
>NZ_JBHXNB010000002.1:0-188830 GCF_042720095.1 Rhodococcus sp. NPDC058505 | reverse complement strand
CCCCGGCGCCGCGCTCGCCCCCCCCCGCGCGTGCGGCGGGGTCCCCCGGCCGCGCGGCCGCTCGCCGCCCCCCCCCCGACTCGGCATAGATCGGCACCCAGACGTCGGCCGCAGCGGGCTCGTCATCGACGACGTTGACCACCCCGGCCGGCCAGCTCACCGCGGCCACCGCGGCGGCGGCCGCGTCCTTCACATGGAGGAAGCAACTGACCTGGTCGCCGGCGGGCAGGTCTCCCGCCCGTGCCTTCTCCGCCATGGTCCCGTCCGGGGCGTACCAGGTGCCCGGGCCGTACAGGGTGCCGTACCGCAGCACCACTCCCCCCGCCAGTTCAGCCACCGCCGATTCGAGGGCGCGAACGCCGTCGAGGGTGGCGGTCGCCGCCGCGTCGATCGGGTCGGCCTCGGTGGCCGACCCGAGGCCGGGCGGATACACGAACGAGATGGACTGCGCGACCATCCTCTCGATGCCGTGCGCCCGCGCCGCATCGACGAGCGTGCGGGTGGCGACGGTGCGAATGCGGGCGTTGGCCGCGAGGTCATACTCCGACAACGCGGTCAGCTGATGCATGATCACGTCCGGCGCCACGCCCGCCACCACCGAATCAACGGCGGAGGCATCGTAGATGTCCAACGTAACCGGGTGTACCCCAGCAGATTCGAGCCATGACGCAGCAGCGGCCCTGCGGGTGATTCCCCAGACCTCATGCCCGGCGGCGACCAACTCCGGAACGAGGGCCTTCCCGATGACGCCCGTTGCACCCGCCACCAGAATTCGCATCGACACTCCTTCACCATCGAACGACCCGTACGGACTCGACTCCATCGAATCACCTCGACCGCACCCGAACAACAGCGAAGTGGCCACCCGCACTCGCGAGGAGTGGGGGTGGCCACCGCTGTCGAGCACCGCTGTCAGCGGCGCATCAGGACGTCAGTTCTGTTGCAGTTCAGAGGTACTGCCCGCACACCGGCCACGCGCCAGCGCCCTGGCCGGCCAGCACGTTCTCGGCGACCCGAATCTGCTCTGCCTTGGAGGCGTTCTCGGGTGATCCGGTGCCGCCGTAGGCGGCCCAGGTGCTCGGGGTGAACTGCAGGCCGCCGGAGTAGCCGTTGCCCGTGTTGGTGCCCCAGTTGCCGCCGCTCTCGCACTGCGCGACGGCATCCCAGTTGTTGGCACTCGCGGTGCCGGTGGCCAGTCCCATCGGGACGGCGACGAGCGCGCCCGTCACGGCCACCCAGCCGAGGGCCTTCTTCGCCTTGGAGGTGGTGGTCTGAATACGGGTGATGGTCATTCGAGAGGGTTCCTTTCGCAGCCGCGTACGAGGCCGGAGTCCGATGTCGGAGTGGAATGAGCACCGCGATGGATTCCGCGATGGTCTCGTCGCTGCCCCTGGGGGGTGGTTCTCGGGTCCGGATCCGCGGGGGCAGACGAGGCGGCGGTCCGGCAGGTGACTCGGTGAGCGTGCTGCTCGTCGATCTCTGAGCCGTCACCGACGATACGGACGACGAGCGCCCTTGCAAACCAGGGGTTTTCGCCGTCACAGTCCCGGTCGGATGTCCAGACCACCACTTTCGTACACTCGATTCGCGCTGGTCGCTCCGGGTCGAGACCATTCGCGAGATAGTTTGTTATCGTTACGTTATTGTGAGCCAGATCACAGCGGATGCGGGCCTGTGCGGGCCTGTCCGGCATACGAACGCACGCCCAAGACGCAGAATCGCTGTCTCGGATCGGTCACGGGCGGCCGAGGGCAGGCGTCACTGCAGGAACTGCGCCGCCCGCTCCGCCAGATCCAGCACCGGTTGCGGCACGACGCCGAGCAACACCGTCACCGCCGCACCCACCGCGACCGACGCCGTCGTCAGCGGGCTCGGCACCACGACCTGCGGCGGCGACTCCGGCAGGTCGGAGAAGAACATCAGCACGATCACCCGCACATAGAAGAACGCCGCGATCGCGCTGCACACCACGCCGACCACCACCAGCGGAACCGCGCCCGCGCCCGCCGCAGCCGAGAACACCGCGAACTTGCTGGTGAACCCGGCCGTCAGCGGAATGCCCGCGAACGAGAGCAGCAGCACCGCGAAGGTGCCCGCGATCAGCGGTGACCGCCGACCCAGCCCCGCCCAGTGCGACAGGTGCGTCGCCTCGGCCGTCGGACCGCGGACCAGGCCGACGATCGCGAACGCCGCAACCGACCCGAACCCGTACGCGACCAGGTAGAACAGCGTCGCGGCCAGGCCGGCCCGATCGGCGGCCGCCACCCCGGTCAGGAGGAAGCCGGCATGCGCGATCGACGAGTACGCGAGCATCCGCTTCACATCGGTCTGGGTGACCGCCAACACCGATCCGACCACCATCGTCAGGATCGCCGCCGCCCACAGCAGCGGACGCCAGTCGTCCCGCAGCCCCGGCAGGGCCACCATCAAGATCCGCAGCATCGCCCCGAACGCCGCGATCTTCGTTGCCGCCGACATGAACGCCGTGATCGGGGTTGGCGCGCCCTGGTAGACGTCGGGGATCCAGGTGTGGAAGGGGACCGCACCCACCTTGAACAGCAGCCCGACCGACAGCAACGCGGTGCCGATCAGCGCGAGGGCGGTGCCGCCCGACGCGGTGCGCTCCGCGATGCCCGACAGCCGCACGGTGCCCGTCTCCCCGTACAGGAAGGCCACGCCGTACAGGAAGAATGCCGACGAAAAGGCGCCGAGCAGAAAGTACTTCAGTGCCGCTTCCTGCGACAGGACCCGCTGCCTGCGGGCCAGCCCGCACAGCAGGTACAGCGGCAATGACAGCACCTCGAGCGCAACGAACATCGTGAGCAGGTCCCCCGACGCGGGGAACAGCAGCATGCCGCCGACGGCGAACAGGGTCAGCGGAAACACCTCGGTGCGGGTGACGCCCGCCTGGATGGCCGCCCGCTCCGCGACGCTGCCGGGCACCACCGACGCCTGCGGTGTGAACGCGTCCGCGACGGCCTCCGCATCCGCGTTCGCCGGGATCCCCGCGCGCTCGAGGCCACGCTCGGCGATCAGCAGGACCGACAGGAGGGCGACCAGCAGGATCGACCCCTGCAGGAACAGGGTCGGGCCGTCGATGATCACCGCCCCCGCCACCGCGGTTCCCCTGGTGTCGCGCAGCAGCAGCACCGCGACGAACGCGGCACCAAGACCGCCGACCGCGAGGACCAGGTGGCTGCCGTACCGCGCCCGGGCCGGGGCGAACGCCTCGACCAGCACCCCGAGCACCGCGACCGCGAACACGATCAGCATCGGCGCGAGCTTGCCGTACTCGATGTCGGGCACCGGAAGCGGCGCCTGCGCGAGCACGAGCGGTGCGGCACTCGGGTTCACCGCGGTCCCCCTCCCTGTTCGGCCTCCGTCACCGGGACGGTCGGTGCGGGATCCTCCTGGTGCACGGCGGTCAGGGTGTCGGCGACCGCGGGTGTGATTGCGTCCAGTGCGGGACGCGGATAGAAGCCGAGCACCAGCAGCAGCACGACGAGCGGTGCCACCACGGCGATTTCGCGCGGAACCAGGTCCCGCACCCGGTCGTGGTCGGCACCTGCCTGCCCGGTCATCACCCGCTGGTACAGCCACAGGATGTAGACCGCGGAGAGCACCAGCGCACTGGTCGCGACGACCGCGACCGCCGGATAGCGGGTGAATGTGCCGACCAGCACCAGAAATTCACTGATGAACGGCGCCAGACCGGGGAGCGACAGGGTGGCGAGACCCGCGACGAGGAAGGTCCCGGCCAGGATCGGGGCACTGGACTGCACGCCGCCGTAGTCGCCGATGGCCCGGGACCCGCGGCGCGCGATCAGGAAGCCGGCGATCAGCATCAGCGCCGCGGTGGAGAGCCCGTGGTTGACCATGTACAGGGCCGCCCCGCCCTGGGACTGGCTGGTCAGCGCGAATACCCCCAGCACGATGAACCCGAAGTGTGAGATCGAGGTGTAGGCGATCAGGCGCATGATGTCGGCCTGCCCGATCGCGACCAGCGCGCCGTACACGATGCCGATCACCGCGAGCGTCACGATCACCGGCGCGAAGGTGCGGGTGCTCTCGGGGAACAGTTGCACGCAGTACCGCAGCATGCCGAACGTCCCGACCTTGTCGACCACCGCCATCATCAGCACGGCGGTGGACGGGGTGGAATGCACGGCGGCGTCGGGCAGCCAGGTGTGCAGCGGCCACAGTGGGGCCTTCACCGCGAAGGCGAAGAGGAACCCGAGGAACAGCGCGTTGGCGACGGGCGCGTCGATCGTCAGGGTGCCCGCCGACACCGCGTCCGCGATCGCGCGGAAGTCGAAGGTGCCGGAGGCGAACGGACTCGACCCGCCGGCGGTGACCGCGTACAGACCGATCACCGCGGCCAGCATGATCAGGCCACCGAACAGGTTGTACAGCAGGAACTTCACCGCAGCCCGCGGTCCCCGCGCGTCACCGAAGCCGCCGATCAGGAAGTACATCGGGATCAGCATCGCCTCGAAGAAGATGTAGAACAGCAGGATGTCGAGGGACAGGAACGACATCAGCACCATCGACTCTACGATCAGGACCAGCCCGACGTGGGTGTGCACGGGGCGCCTGCTGCGGGCGACCGCCTCCGCGTTGCCGCTGCCCCCGGTGCCGTCCCGCCACCCCGCGAGCAGGAGCACCGGCACCAGCACGGCCGTCAACAACACCAGGACCAACGCGATCCCATCGACACCAAGTTCGTAGCGGGTGCCGAACGACGGTATCCACGCGTGGGATTCGACGAACTGGAACCGGTCACCGCCGGGATCGAACCGGACCGCGACGACCACCGCCACCGCCAACACCACGAGTGCCGCACCGAGCGCGACCCACCTCACCGCGTCCCGCCTGCGGGACGGCAGGCACCCGACGAGCGCGGCGCCGACGAGCGGCGTCAGCCACAGTGCGCTCAACCACGCGAACCCGTCCACGATCACCTCACCAACGCCAGCATCGCGACCGCCGCGGCCGCGCCGAGGAACATGTAGGCCGCATAGGTCCGCACGAATCCGTTCTGCAGCTTGCGGACTCGCGTCGATGCTCCCGCGACGCCGCCCGCGACCCCGGCAACGACCCCGTCGACCCCCCGGTCGTCCACGACCGACAACGCCCGGGTGAGGGCAGCACCGGGCCGCATGAACACCGCCTCGTTGACGGCGTCGCCGTACAGGTCGCGGCGCGTGGCGACCGTCACGGCCGACACTTCCGCCGGAGCCTCGACCGGGATCCGGGCCCCCGCATACTGGCGGACCCCGATCGCGATCCCGACCAGCACCACCGCGAGGGTGGTGAGGGTGATCGTCCAGGCCGGGACCGGGAGGTCGGCATGGTGTTCCCCGACGACGGGCGCGAGCCACCCCTGCAACGCTCCCCCGGTGGCAAGGAGGAAGCCGGAGCACACCGACCCGATCGCGATCAGCAGCATCGGCCCGGTCATCACCGCAGGCGACTCGTGCGGGTGCGCGTCGCTGCGCCATCGGCGTGTCCCGAAGAAGGTCATCAGCATCACCCGCGTCATGTAGAACGCGGTGATCCCGGCGCCGAGCAGCGCGGCACCGCCGAGCAGCAGCCCCGGCACACCGCCCGCACCGAACGCGACCTCGATGATCTTGTCCTTTGAGAAGAACCCGGCGAACGGCGGAATCCCGATGATCGCGAGGTAGCCGAACCCGAAGGTGGCGAACGTGATCGGCATGACGATGCGCAGCCCGCCGTAGCGGCGCATGTCGACCTCGTCGTTCATCGCGTGCATCACCGACCCGGCACCGAGGAAGAGGCCGGCCTTGAAGAAGCCGTGGGTGAGCAGGTGCATGATCGCGAACGCGTATCCGGCGGGCCCGAGCCCGGCGGCGAGGACCATGTACCCGATCTGGCTCATCGTCGACGCGGCGAGCGCCTTCTTGATGTCGTCCTTCGCGCAGCCGATGATCGCGCCGAACAGTAGGGTGACCGCACCGACGATCACCACGCCCGCGCGGGCGGCGGGTGCCGCATCGAAGATCGCGCCGGACCGGGTGATCAGGTAGACGCCGGCGGTCACCATCGTCGCGGCGTGGATCAACGCGGACACCGGGGTCGGGCCCTCCATCGCGTCCCCGAGCCACGACTGCAGCGGCACCTGCGCGGACTTGCCGCACGCGGCGAGCAGCAGCATCAGTCCGAGCGCCGTGACGGTGCCCTGGCCCGCGTCGTCGACACCGCCGAACACGCCGGAGTAGGAGAGGGTGCCGAACGTCGCGAACATGATCATCAACGCGACCGCCAGCCCGATGTCGCCGACCCGGTTCACCACGAACGCCTTCTTCGCCGCCGCGGCGGCGCTCGGCCGGTGCTGCCAGAAGCCGATCAGCAGGTACGACGCGAGACCGACGCCCTCCCAGCCCAGGTACAGGCCGAGATAGTTGTCGGCGAGCACCAGCAGCAGCATCGCGGCGAGGAACAGATTCAGGTATCCGAAGAACCGCCGCCGTCCCGGGTCGGCAGCCATGTACCCGACCGAGTAGACGTGGATCAGCGACCCGACACCGGTGATCAGCAGCGCGAAGCACACCGACAGCTCGTCGAGTTGGAGCCCGAAATCGACCCGCAGCCCCGCGACCGGAACCCAGCGCAGCAGGGTTTCGTGCAGAGCGCGGTCCGCGCTGTCGCGGCCGAGCATCCCGGCGAACAGTGCGAGCGCCACCACGAACGACGCGATCGCGGTGGCACACCCGAGCAGGTGCCCCCACCGGTCGCCGCGCCTGCCCACGAGCAGCAGCGCGGCGGCACCTGCCGCGGGCAGGGCAACGAGGAGCCAGATTCCGGCCGTCATCAGAACTTGAGGAGATTCGCGACGTCGACCGAGGCCGACCGGCGGGTGCGGAAGATGGCCATGATGATCGCCAGCCCGACGACCACCTCGGCGGCGGCGACGACCATCGTGAAGAACGCGAACACGTGCCCGTCGAGGTTGCCGTGCATGCGGGCGAACGTCACGAATGCGAGATTCGTCGCGTTAAGCATCAGTTCGATGCACATGAACACCACGATCGCGTTGCGGCGCAGCAACACTCCGGCGCCGCCGATGGTGAACAGCAGCGCCGACAGGTACAGGTAGTTCTCCGGGTTCACCGCTCCCCCTCCTTCTTGCTCCGCCGGGGTGTGAGGATGCCGCTGACGGACCCGGGTGCCGGGGAACCGTCCGGGAGCAGGGCCGCCATGTCGACCGCGTTGTGCCTGGCGTAGACGCCGGGGCTCGGGAGCGGGGTGACCTGGCCGCCGTCCCGGAACCGCTGCTCCGCCAGCGCCCTCTGGTCCGGCTTGGGGTCGATCCGTTCCCGGTGGGCGAGCACCATCGCGCCGATCGTCGCCACGATCAGCAGGCCACCGGTCAGCTCGAAGGCCCACACATACCGCAGGAAGATCAGCTCCGCCAGCGCGGGCACGTTGCCGAGCGTGCCGTCCGGACCGGGAGCGACGTTCGCGTCGGGCAGCCCGGCGAAGGTGGACACCGTCACGCTGCCGATTCCGCCGATCAGCAGAACGCCGAAGCCGATGCCCGCGACGGCGGCGGCAACCCGCTGTCCGCGAAGGGTTTCCACCAGCGAGTCGGACGAGTCGACACCGATCAGCATCAGGACGAACAGGAACAGCATCATCACCGCGCCGGTGTAGACGACGATCTGGACGACCCCGAGGAACAGCGCCTCCTGCGCAATGTAGAAGAACGCGAGGATGATCATCGTCATCGCAAGGAAGATCGCCGAGTACACCGCCTTCGGAGCACACACCACGCCGAGCGCACCAATCACGCAGAGCGCACCGAGGATCCAGAACTGCACGGCCTCCCCGTCCGAGGTCCGCGTCAGCGGTTCTGCGAGCACGGCGGCCGCCAGCGCACCGCCCGCCGTCACGAGTCCGCCCCCTCGCCCGTGAGTCCTTCCGGTCCCGGTGTGGGCCGAAAGGACTCACGGGGGGTGATGGTGCCGCGGTAGTAGTCCTCGTCGGTGCTGCCCGGCGCCATCGGATGGGGAGGGGCGGTCATTCCGGGTTGCAGCGGCGCGAGCAGCCGGTCCTTGCCGAAGATCAGGTCGGCGCGGTTGTCGTCGACGAGTTCTTCGTACGCGTCGGTCATCGTCAGGGCCCGGGTCGGGCAGGCCTCGACGCAGAGCCCACATCCGATGCACCGGAGGTAGTTGATCTGGTACACCCTGCCGTACCGCTCGCCGGGGGCGAATCGTTCGTCCTCGGTGTTGTCGGCGCCCTCCACGTAGATCGCGTCGGCCGGGCAGGCCCAGGCGCACAGTTCGCAGCCGATGCACTTCTCCAACCCGTCCGGGTGCCGGTTCAGCTGGTGCCGTCCGTGGTAGCCGGGGGCGGTCGGCGGCTTCTGTTCGGGGTAGAACTCGGTGTTGGGTTTCTTGAACATCGTCCCGAAGGTGACGCCGAAACCGGCGAGGGCGTCGAGGAATCCGGTCATCGTGGACCTCCAACGGCATGATCGTGGCCGGGCAGGGTCTGGCCGGGCAGCGGCGGCACCGGGAAGCCACCCGCCATCGGGTCGAACGGCGGCTCCGGTTGTTGTTGTGGCGCCGCGGCACCCCCTCGGCGGTGCCGCAGCGCCCGCGCGATCACCGCGATCAACGCAACGCCGACGATCCCGCCTGCGAGCACGATCGAGGTGGTGGCGACGTCGTGGCCCGCGAGCCGCAGGGCCCGCGCCGCAGCCACCAGCATCACCCACAGCAGCGACGCCGGGATCAGTACCTTCCAGCCGAGGTTCATGAACTGGTCGTAGCGCAGCCGCGGCAGGGTGGCGCGCAGCCAGATGAAGACGAACAGGAAGCCCCAGACCTTCGCGGTGAACCACAGCACCGGCCACCAGCCGGAATTCGCGCCGTCCCAGATGCTGATCGGCCACGGCGCGTGCCAGCCGCCGAGGAACAGCGTCGTCGCGAGCGCCGACACGGTGACCATGTTGATGTACTCGGCGAGCATGAACATCGCGAACCGCAGCGACGAATACTCGGTGTGAAAGCCGCCGACCAGTTCCCCCTCCGCCTCCGGCAGGTCGAACGGTGCGCGGTTGGTTTCCCCGACCATCGACGTCACGTAGATCAGGAACGAGGGCAGCAGCAGGAAGACATACCAGGTTCCGACCTGGGACGCGACGATGCCGGAGGTGCTCATGGTGCCCGCGTCGAGGAAGACCGCCGCGAACGACAGGCCCATCGCCACCTCGTAGGAGATCACCTGGGCGGTCGACCGTAGGCCGCCGAGCAGCGGATACGTCGACCCGGACGCCCAGCCGGCGAGGACGATTCCGTAGACCCCGACCGACGTGACCGCCAGCACGTAGAGGACCGCGACCTGCAGGTCAGTCAGTTGCAGCGGGGTGCGGTGCCCGAACACCGACACCTCCGGGCCGAACGGGATCACCGCGAACGCCATGATCGCGGGGACGATCGCGATGATCGGGGCCAGCAGGTAGACCGGCTTGTCCACCCCGGCGGGGACGATGCCCTCCTTGAGGGCGAGCTTGATGCCGTCCGCGAGGGACTGCAGGGTGCCGCGGGGGCCGACCCGGTTCGGTCCGACCCGCATCTGCATCCACGCCATCACCTTGCGCTCGGCGAGGAGGGCGACCAGCGGCGTCAGGATCAGAAAGACGAAGATCGCCAACGCCTTCCCGACCACCAGCCACCACGGGTCGCGGCCGAATGCGGACAGGTCGCTGCCCGCGGCGAGGAGCGGCGTCATCGCGCCTCCCCACCGTGCACTCGGGCCGGTCGGATCCGGACCACGGCGCCCACGGACACACCGAGGTCGCGGTGGACGGCGCTGCCCGGCGAATACATCGGCAGCCACACCACCCGCTCGGGCATATCGGTGACCGCGACGGGCAGGGTGACGGTGCCACGGTCGGTGCTGACGGTGAGCGGGTCACCGTCGCGGCAGCCGATCTCGGTTGCGGTGTCCGCGGAGATCCGCGCCACCGGGGCGTGTGCGGTGCCAGCGAGGTGCGGTTCGCCGTCCTGCAGCCGACCGGAGTCGAGGAGTTGCCGCCAGCCGCACAGGACCGCCTGCCCCGGTCCCGGCAGGCGCGGCGGCACCCCGGCCGCCGCCGGGGCCGCCACCGGCGCCCCATCCCATCGGCCGATCGCGCGGAGTTCGGCGCGTGCGGTTGCGACGTCGGGCAGCCCGATCGGCCGCCCCAGGCTCGCCGAGAGCGCGTGCAGTACCCGATGATCCGGGATGGCGGTCCCCCCGATGAGGGCCGCGGGGAAGGGGCGGTCCCTGCCCTCCCAGTCGACGAAGCTGCCGTCCTTCTCGGCGACGGGGGCCACCGGGAACACGACGTCGGCGAGGTCGGTGACGTCGCTGCGTCGGAGTTCGAGCGAGACCACGAACGCCGCGGCCGCGATCGCGTCCCGTGCGGCAGCCGGGTCGGGGAGGTCGTCGACCTCGAGTCCACCGACCACCAGCGCGCCAAGCGCGCCGGATCGGGCGGCGTCCAGGATCGCCGCGGTGTCCCGGCCCAGCGTCTCCGGCAGATCGTCGACGCTCCAGCGGGCCGCGACCCGGCGCCGGGCCGTCTGGTCGGCGACCGGGTGCGCGCCGGGCAGCAGCGTCGGGAAGGCACCGGCCTCGAGCGCACCCCGCTCCCCCGCGCGGCGGGGGATCCAGGCCAGCCGCGCCCCGCTGCGGTCGGCCAGTTCCACTGCCGCGGTGAGCGTTCCCGGTGAGTCGGCGGCGCGTTCGCCGACCAGGAGCACCGTCCCCGGCGCGGTGAGCAGGTCGCCGTCCCCGAGCGTGCGCAGCACCTCCGCCTCGCCGCCCGGCCCGGACTGCACCAGGCGACCGGACAGCTTCGTCAGCCCGCGACTCCGGTACGGGGCGACCGCGTGCACCGCGGTCCCCGACCGGCGCACCGCCTTCCGCAGGCGGAGGAACACGATCGGGGATTCCTCCTCGGGTTCGAACGCGACGAGCAGCACGACCGGGGCGTGGTCGAGATCCGCGTAGGTGACGCCCAGCCCTCGCCCCGCGACCCTGGCGCCGAGGAAGGCCGCCTCCTCTGCGGAGTGGGGCCGAGCCCGGAAGTCGATGTCATTGGTGCCGATGGCGATTCGCGCGAACTTCGCGTAGGCATAGCCGTCCTCGATGGTGAGACGACCACCGGGCAGCACCCCAACCCCCGCCGCCTCCCGCAGGCCGCGGGCCGCGACCGCGAGCGCCTGCGACCAGGAGGCGGGTGCGAGGCGACCGTCCGCACCGCGGACCAGCGGGGTGGTCAGCCGGTCGTCGGAGGTCGCATAGCCGAACGCCCACCGACCCTTGTCGCAGTTCCATTCCTCGTTGACCTCGGGATCGTCGCCCGCGAGGCGACGCAGGACCGTGCCGCGCCGGTGGTCGGTGCGCTGCGCGCACCCGGACGCGCAGTGCTCGCAGACGCTGGGCGTGGACACCAGGTCGAACGGGCGGGCACGGAACCGGTACGCGGCTCCGGTCAGGGCACCGACGGGACAGATCTGCACGGTATTGCCGGAGAAGTAGGACTCGAACGGCTCTCCCGCACCGATCCCGACCTGCTGCTGGGCACCCCGTTCGAGGAGGTCGATGAACGGGTCGCCCGCGATCTGCTGGGAGAAGCGGGTGCATCGGGCGCACAGCACACACCGCTCGCGGTCCAGCAGGACCTCGGTGGACAGCGGGATCGGCTTCGGGAAGGTGCGTTTGGTGCCGTCGAAGCGGGTTTCACTGCGGCCGTTGGACATCGCCTGGTTCTGCAGCGGGCACTCGCCGCCCTTGTCGCACACCGGGCAGTCCAGTGGATGGTTGATCAGCAGCATCTCCATCACACCGCGCTGCGCCCGGTCCGCCGCGGGCGAGGTGAGCTGGGTGCGCACGATCATTCCGTCGGTGGCGGCGATCGTGCAGGACGCCATCGGCTTCGGTTGCCGCACCGGTGGCGCCCCGGGCTCGCGCCCCGGCAGTTCCACCTCGACGAGGCATTGCCTGCACGCCCCGACCGGCTCGAGCAGCGGATGGTCGCAGAACCGCGGGATCTGGATGCCGACCAGTTCCGCCGCCCGGATCACCAGGGTGCCGTTCGGGACCCGGACCTCGACCCCGTCGATCGTCAGCGTCACCGGGTCGGCGGGGTGCTCGTCGGCGGTCATCGCGTCCCCCCCGTGGTCAGTTCGGACAGCGCCGGATCGAACGGACACCCACCGTGCTCGAAGTGCGCCAGGTACTCCTCGCGGAAGTACGTCAACGAGGACGTGATCGGACTCGCGGCGGCATCCCCCAACGCGCAGAACGACTTTCCAGCGACACCATCGGCAATGTCGAGAAGGGTCTCCAGGTCCGCCGCGGTGCCGTTGCCCGCCTCCATCCGTTCCATCACCTGCACCAACCAGTAGGTGCCCTCACGGCAGGGGGTGCACTTGCCGCAGGATTCGTGTGCGTAGAACCGGGTCCAGCGCAGCACCGCCCGCACCACGCAGGTCGTCTCGTCGAAGATCTGCAGCGCCTTGGTGCCGAGCATCGACCCGGCGCCGACGACACCCTCGTAGTCCAGGGGCACGTCGAGGTGCGCGTCGGTGAAGAGCGGTGTGGACGACCCTCCCGGGGTCCAGAACTTGAGCCGGTGCCCGGCCCGCACCCCGCCTGCACAGTCGAGCAGTTCGCGCAGCGTCACCCCGAGGGGCGCCTCGTACTGTCCCGGCCGGGTCACGTGCCCGGACAGCGAGTACAGCGTAAATCCCGGCGACTTCTCGCCGCCCATCGACCGGAACCAGTCCGGTCCGTGCAGCAGGATCGGCGGCACGCTCGCAATGGATTCGACGTTGTTGACGACGGTGGGGCTGGCGTACAGGCCCGCGACCGCGGGGAACGGTGGCCGCAGCCGGGGCTGGCCGCGCCGGCCCTCGAGGGAGTCGAGCAGCGCGGTCTCCTCGCCGCAGATGTAGGCGCCTGCCCCGGCGTGCACGACGATGTCGATGTCGACCCCGCTGCCGAGGATGTCGCGTCCGAGATACCCGGCCGTGTACGCCTGCGTGACCGCGGTCTGCAGGCGGCGCAGCACCGGCAGCACCTCGCCGCGGACGTAGATGAATGCCTGCCCGGCGCGGATCGCATACGCCGCGATGATCGCCCCTTCGATCAGGGCGTGCGGGGTGGCGAGCATCAGCGGCATGTCCTTGCAGGTGCCCGGCTCGGACTCATCGGCGTTGATCACCAGGTAGTGCGGGGCGGCATCGGCTCCGTCCCGATCCTGCGGGATGAACGACCATTTCACCCCGGTCGGGAAGCCCGCCCCGCCGCGTCCGCGTAGGCCCGCCGCCTTGACCGCGTCGATCACCGCATCGGGGTCCATCCCCAGCGCGGTCCGCAGTGCCCGGTAGCCGTCGTGGCGCAGGTACGTCTCGAGCGTCCACGATCGGGGCTCGTCCCAGTAGCGGCTCAGGACCGGGGTCAGGGTCATGACGGCTCCGCCCCCTCCGCGCCCGGCCCGGGTGCGGGATCCGGTGCCCGCATGCCCCGTTCGTTCGCAACCCGCAGCCCGGCAAGGGTGGCGTCCCCGGCCGCGCCGGCATCCACCGCGTCCGGACGGGGGTCGGGGAACCCAGCGAGGATCCGCTCGGTCTCCCGGAACGTGCACGGTGGTGCGCCGCGGACCGGGATCGCCGTGCCCCCCGCGCGCAGGGTGTCCACCAACTCGACGGCCGTCTCGGGCGTCTGGTTGTCGAAGAACTCCCAGTTCACCATCACCACCGGCGCGTAGTCACACGCCGCGTTGCACTCGAGGTGTTCGAGGGTGACGGTGCCGTCGGCGGCGGTGTGTCCCGGGTCGAGCCCGAGATGAGTGCGGAGCCGGTCGAGAATCGCGTCGCCACCCATCACCGCGCACAGTGTGTTCGTGCACACCCCGACCAGGTAGTCCCCGGTGGGGCTGCGTCGGTACATCGAGTAAAAGGTGGCCACCGCCGACACCTCCGCGGCCGTGAGATCCACTTGGGCGGCGCAGAATTCGATCCCGGCTGCGGTGACGTGGCCGTCCTCCGACTGGACCAGGTGCAGCAGCGGCAGCAGCGCCGACCGCGCCTGCGGGTATCGGCCGACGATCTCCTTGGCGTCCACCTCGAGCCGAACCCGGACCTCCGCCGGGTACCCATGCGCCGCGGTCACCGGTCCACCCCGCCCATGACGGGATCGATGCTGGCCACCGAGGCGATCACGTCCGCCACCATGCCGCCCTCGCACATCACCGACACCGCCTGCAAGTTGGTGAACGACGGGTCGCGGTAGTGCACCCGGTACGGTCTGCTGCCGCCGTCACTGACCATGTGCACCCCCAGCTCGCCGCGGGGCGACTCGACGGCCACGTACACCTGCCCGGCAGGCACCCGGAAGCCCTCGGTGACCAGCTTGAAGTGGTGGATCAGCGCCTCCATCGAGGTGCCCATGATGTGTTCGATGTGTTCGGCCGAATTGCCAAGCCCGTCCGGCCCGAGCGCGAGGTCCGCCGGCCAGGCGATCTTCCTGTCGTCGAGCATGACCGGGCCGGGCCGCAGCCGGTCCAGGCACTGCCGGGCGATCTTCACCGATTCCCGCATCTCCCGGATCCGAATCAGATATCGGCCGTAGCAGTCGCTGCCGCTGTCGGTGACGACGTCGAAGTCGTAGGTCTCGTAGCCACAGTACGGTTCGGCGCGCCGCAGGTCGTGCGGCAGGCCGGTGGCGCGCAGGATCGGTCCGGTGATGCCGAGCGCCATGCACCCGGTCAGATCGAGGTAGCCGACGCCCTTGGTCCGAGCCTTCCAGATCGGGTTCTCATTGAGCATCAACTCCATGTCCCGCAACCGGTTCGGGAGAATGGTGAGCAGCTCCCGCGCCGCGGCGATGGCGCCGTCGGACGCGTCCTGCGCAAGGCCGCCGGGGCGGATGTAGGCGTGGTTCATCCGCAACCCGGTGAACTTCTCGAACACGTCCAGGATCAGCTCCCGTTCCCGGAATCCGAACAGCATCGCGGTGACCGCACCGAGCTCCATGCCGCCGGTCGCCAGGGCGACCAGGTGCGAGGCGATCCGGTTCAGCTCCATCAGCAGCACCCGGATCACGGTGGCGCGCTCGGGAATCAGGTCCGTGACGCCGAGCAGCTTCTCGACGGCCAGGCAGTACGCGGTCTCGTTGAAGAACGGGGACAGGTAATCCATCCGGGTCACGAAGGTGACCCCCTGAATCCAGCTGCGGTACTCCAGGTTCTTCTCGATGCCGGTGTGCAGATAGCCGATCCCGCACCTCGCCTCGGTGACCGTCTCCCCCTCGATCTCGAGGATCAGCCGCAGCACCCCATGCGTCGACGGATGTTGCGGGCCCATGTTGACGACGATCCGTTCGTCACCGGATTGCGCTGCCGCACCGACGATCTCATCCCAATCCTGCCCGCCTGCACTGTAGACGGTGCCGATCGGGTCGCCGCTAACGCCGCTCATCAGCTGTACCCCCTCCGCTGATCGGGTGGCGGGATCCGCGCCCCCTTGTACTCGACCGGGACACCGCCGAGCGGGTAATCCTTCCGCTGCGGATGGCCCTGCCAGTCGTCCGGCATCTGGATCCGGGTCAGCGCCGGATGCCCGTCGAACACGATGCCGAAGAAGTCGTACGCCTCCCGCTCGTGCCAGTCGTTGGTCGGGTAGACGGCGTACAGCGACGGCACGTGGGGGTCCGCGTCCGGCACCGCCACCTCCAGCCGAAGCCTGCGCCCCCAGGTGATCGACTGCAGCGGATACACGGCGTGCAGTTCCCGGCCGGAGTCCTGCGGGTAGTGCACACCGTTCACACCGAGGCACATCTCGAAACGCAGTGCGGGAGTGTCCCGTAACGCGCGTGCCACCGCTGGCAGGTGTCTGGCCCGGACGTGGAAGGTGAGTTCGTCGCGGAACACGACGACCTTCTCGATCGCCTCCCCCGGCGGCACCCCGGCCTCGGTCAGCGCCATGTCGAGTCCGTCGGCGACGGTGTCGAACCAGCCCCCGAACGGGCGGGTGGTGCCGGGAGGAAGGGTCACCGGTCGCTGCAGGCGCCCGTATCCGGAGGTGTCGCCGGTGCCGCGGACACCGAACATCCCCTGCCGGACGTCGATCACATCGGGCCTGGTGGATTCGTCGGCGGGCGGGCTCCCCTCCGGCCCTGCCGTCGCCTCCGCGTCGACCCGGCCCTCGGCCCGATCTTCCGGCGAGTCCGCCGTCACCGCAGCAGCCCCCTCATCTCGATGGTCGGGGTGGCCGCGAGGGCGGCCGCCTCGGCGGCCTGCACCGCCGCTTCCCGATTCACCCCGAGCGGCATCTGCGCGATCTTCTCGTGCAGCGCGATGATCGCGTTGAGCAGCATCTCGGGGCGGGGCGGGCAGCCGGGCAGGTAGATGTCGACCGGGACCAGATGATCGACGCCCTGCACGATCGCGTAGTTGTTGAACATTCCGCCGGACGAGGCGCAGACCCCCATCGCCAGTACCCATTTCGGCTCGACCATCTGGTCGTACACCTGCCGCAGCACTGGCCCCATCTTCTGGCTGACCCGGCCGGCGACGATCATCAGGTCGGCCTGCCGGGGGGAGGCGCGGAAGGCCTCCATGCCGAATCGGGCGAGGTCATAGCGACCGGAACTGGTGGCCATCATCTCGATCGCACAGCACGCGAGACCGAAGGTCGCTGGCCATAGGGATCCCTTGCGTGCGTAGCCAGCGATCGACTCGACCGTCGTCAACAGGAACCCACCGGGCAGTTTTTCCTCGAGCCCCATCCGTGTCGCCTCGACTTCCTACTCGATCCGGACCTGGTGTGTCGCACCGGCATCCGTCCCGGGTGGTCGGAGATGTCCGGTCAGTCCCAGGTCAGTCCGCCGCGCCGCCACTCGTAGGCGTAGGCGACGGAGACGTTGACGACGAACAGGGCCATCGCGCTGAACCCGAACACGCCGAGCGCATCGAAGTGCACCGCCCACGGGTAGAGGAAGACGATCTCGATGTCGAAGATGATGAACAGCATCGCGGTCAGGTAGTACTTCACCGGGATCCGCTGCCCGGTCGCACCGCCGATCCCGCTGCCGTGCCGGTCCGGTTGCGCCGTCGGCTCGATACCGCATTCGTACGCTTGCAGTTTCGCCCGGTTCAGGCGCCGCGGCCCGACGATCGACGCCACCAGAACCGAGAACAGTGCGAACACGATCGCGATCGCGCCGAGCACCAGGATCGGAATGTAGACGTTCACGGCCTCCTGGCTCCTCTCCCCGCTGGAGTGTCCGCCGGATCATGCCGGCGCGGGCGGCACCCGGACGCCGACCGGCAGTGTGCCGATCCCGTTGCCCGTCCTGCTCGACCCGCCTCATGACCTGCTCCCTGGTCCGATGCATGCACTTCCCGCGAGCTGTCCCGCGGCCGCGACCGCACGGCACACCGCACGTTCCACAGCCACTCGGAGCGGACCGTCGGGTGCGTGACCCGGCCATGTCCTCTCCCTGGAGCCGAACATACCCCCGCCCGCGCACCGGTGTGAGCCACGACACTCCGATGCTGGTCGACGGTCCCTCAGCGGCCGCGGAGCAGCGCGACGACCTCGTCGGTCAGGCGAATCGGGTCGATTGGGTGCGGGACGCTCGCCTCGGCACGCGACCATCGTGCGAGCCACGCATCGTCGGCGCGGCCGGTCAGGACGACGATCGGGGGGCAGTGCGCTATCTCGTCCCTGAGCTGCTTGGCGAGGCCCATCCCACCGGCCGGGGTTGCCTCACCGTCGAGGATCGCGATCGCGATGTCCCCGGCGTCGAGTCGGCGCACCACGACCGGTGCGGTCGCGACCTCGATGCACTCGACCTCCGGCAGGTCCGGATGCGGTCGGGTGCCGAGCGCGCTGACGACCTGTGCCCGCGTGTTCGCGTCGTCGCTGTAGACGAGGACCTGCAGGCGATTGCCACTCATCCGCGGGATGCTACCGGCGGAGCGGGCCACGCCGGGTCAGGCGCGGCCCGCTCCGGTCGATCAGACCCGGGTGACCTCCAGGCCACCGTCGCGGAACTGCGAGCGCAGCCGCTTCTTGTCGAACTTGCCGACGCTGGTCTTGGGCACCTCGCCGAGGACGGTCCAGTTCTCCGGCAGCTGCCACTTGGCAACCTTCTCCGAAAGGTACTGGCGCAGACCGTCGATGGTGGTGGCGCTGCCCTCACGGAGCACCACCGCGACGAGGGGACGCTCGTCCCACTTCTCGTCGGGGATGCCGATGACGGCGGCCTCGAGGACATCCGGGTGACCCATCACGGCGTTCTCCAGGTCCACCGAGGAGATCCACTCGCCACCGGACTTGATGATGTCCTTGGTGCGGTCGGTGAGGGTGAGGTAGCCGTCCGGGGTGATCGTGCCGACATCGCCGGTGCGGAGCCAGCCGTCGTCGAACTTGTCCGCGGCGTCGACACCGTAATAGGACCCGGTGATCCACGGGCCGCGGACCTCCACCTCACCGATGGACGCGCCGTCGTGCGGCACCGGCGCGCCCGCATCGTCGACCAGGCGGGCCCGCACCGACGCCGGGAAGCGGCCCTGGGAGTAGCGGTAGCGCCACCGCTCGTCGCCCGCGGCATCGGCGGGCGGACGGGCCACCGATCCGAGCGGGGAGGTCTCGGTCATGCCCCAGGCGTGCAGCACCTGGACGTCGTGGTCGTCCGCGAACGCGTGCATCAGCGACGGCGGCACCGCGGAGCCGCCGATCAGCACCTCGCGCATGCACGAGATGTCCTGCGGGTGCGCCTCCAGATGCTGGTGCAGGCCCAACCAGATGGTCGGGACCGCCGCCGCGAAAGTGGGACGTTCCGCCGCGATCAGTTCGGCGAGCGGGGCAGGCTGCAGGAATCGGTCCGGCATGATCAGCGACGCCCCGATCATGAAGGCCGCGTACGGCAGGCCCCACGACATCGCGTGGAACTGCGGCACCACCGCCAGCGCGCGGTCCCCCTGCTGCAGCCCCGGGCCGTCCGTCATGCACACCTGCATCGAATGCAGGTAGATCGAACGGTGGGAATAGACAACACCTTTCGGGTCACCGGTGGTGCCGGAGGTATAGCACATTGCGGCCGCAGCCCGTTCGTCGAGCTCCGGCCAATCGAAGTCCGTCGGCCTGCCGTCGATCAGCGTCTCGTATGCGTGCAGCTGCACCCCGTCGGGCACCTCCAGTCCGGCGGTGGAGTCGCCGGTGACGATCACGTGCCGGACCGTGCGCAGCTGCGGCAACTGCGGGGCAAGCAGCGGAATCAGCGTCGGATCGACGATGATCACGTGATCCTCGGCATGGTTCGCGACATGCACCAGCTGCTCCGGGAAGAGCCGGATGTTGAGGGTGTGCAGCACCGCGCCCATCGACGGCACGGCCAGGTACGCCTCGAGATGCTCGGCGTTGTTCCACATGAACGTCGCGACCCGATGGTCCCCGGTGACGCCGAGATCGCGCAGGGCGTGCGCCAGGGCAGCACAGCGCCGACCCACCTCGGCGTAGCTGCGGCGCCGAGCCCCGGCGTCGGTCCACGTCACGACCTCCGCACCGCCGTGCACCGTGGCACCGTGGCGCAGCAGCTGCGCGATCGACAGGGGGGCGTCTTGCATCGTGCTCAACATGGGTCACTCCTTGCTCGGGTCGTGAGCGACCATTGTGACCCATCGCACATTTGCTAGGGCGGCGACCGGCCGGTCACCGGATACCCGGTCGGCGGGGGCTCCTGCCCTACTGTCGTCGAGTGGACTTCATCCAGCAGCGCTTCATCGACCCGGTCAGCGACGTTCTCTACACCTATGTGCTGATCTACCTGCTGATCGGGGCCGGGCTGTACTTCACCGTCCGCACCCGCGGTGTCCAGTTCCGCAAGTTCGGGGCCATGGTCCGCCAGCTCGGCGCGTCCCGGTCCGGGGCGGGCGGCGGGATCTCCTCGTTCCAGGCGTTCTGTGTCGGGGTGGCCTCGCGGGTCGGCACCGGCAACATCGCGGGTGTCGCGATCGCGCTGACCCTCGGCGGCCCCGGCGCCATCTTCTGGATGTGGTGCGTCGCCCTGTTCGGCATGGCCACCGCCGCCGTCGAGGCGACCCTGGCGCAGCTGTTCAAGGTCCGCGGCCCGGACGGCGCCTTCCGCGGCGGACCCGCCTACTACATTCAGCGCGGGCTCGGCTCACGCGCAGGCGGGCTGCTGTTCGCGGTCCTGCTGGTGCTCACCTTCGGGTTCGCGTTCAACATGGTCCAGGCCAACACGATCGCGGACGTGCTCGCGCAGGCGCACACCGTCGACCAGAAGTGGACGGCGCTGGTGCTGATGCTGCTCGCCGCACCGGTGCTGTTCGGCGGGATCCGCAGGGTCGCGAAGGTCGCCGAACTGGTGCTGCCGGTCATGGCCGGGGCCTATGCCCTGCTCGCACTGGTCATCATCGTCATCAACATCGGCCGGGTCCCCGAGGTGTTCGGCTGGATCATCGGCGGGGCCTTCGGGATCGGCGAGGCGGCGGCAGGCATCACCGGCGGCATCGCCGCGGCCATGCTCAACGGCGTCAAGCGCGGGCTGTTCTCCAACGAGGCGGGCATGGGCAGCGCCCCGAACGCCGCCGCGACCGCGACCGTCTCGCACCCGGTCAAGCAGGGTTTCGTCCAGGCCCTCGGCGTGTTTGTCGACACGATGATCGTGTGCACCGCGACCGCGATGATCATCATGATGGCCGGTCCCGAGGTGTACCAACCCGGCGTCACCGGATCCGGGATGGGCGCATCGCTGACGCAGCAGGCGGTGCAGCACGAGCTGGGCTCCTGGTCGACCTGGCTGATGACCGTGCTGATCTTCGTGTTCGCGTTCTCCTCGGTGATCGGCAACTACTCGTACGCCGAGGTGAACATGACCTACCTCGGGGCGGGCCCGCGCACCCTGCAGGTGTTCCGGGTGCTCGTCCTCGCCGGTGTCGGTCTGGGGTCGGTGATGGCGCTCGCCGCGGTGTGGGCGCTCGCCGACGTGGCGATGGCACTGATGGCGATCGTCAACCTGGTCGCGATCGTGCTGCTCGGTAAGTGGGCGTTCGGCGCGTTCCGGGACTACGACCGGCAGGTGAGCGCCGGGCTCGACCCGGTGTTCACCGACCGGGACAATCCCGACCTGCCCGGCGAGCTCCCCGACTCGGTGTGGCACACCCCGGGAGCGGTCGTCAGCGAGCGGTGACGGCGCGTCCGCGCGCGGCCCGACGCTCAGCTGCCGCGCGTGGACTCGCCGAGGATCTGCGCGAGTTGCCTTCTCGCCCGGTTCAATCGGGACTTCACGGTCTGCACGCCGACGCCCTGATGCTCGGCAATGTCGGCGTAGGTGAGATCGCCGAACTCGCGGAGGATCAGCGCCGTTCGAAAGTCCTCCGGCAGCCGGGCCAGCGCACTCCGGAGCTCGTCACGGGTGGCGATCGACTCGTCGAAGCCGGGGCCGTCGTCGGTCAACGTGACGGACACGTCCGCATCGGTGAAGTCCGTGAGGTCGGTGTCCGGTTTCCGGCTCCGCACCACCATCAGCGCGTTGTTGACCGCGATCCGGTGCAGCCAGGTCCCGAACCGTGCCTCGCCGCGGAACCGGTCGAGATGCTGCCACGCCGCGATCAGGGTGTTCTGCAGTGCGTCCTCGGCGTCGTGACGGTTACCGGTGGTCGACAGGCACACCGCCCAGACGTGGGTGCGGTGGCGCTCGACGAGCTGCGCGAACGCCGCCTGATCGCCACCACGCGCCTGCACGAGCAGCGTCACGTCGTCCATTCAGCGTCCCCCCGCGTCTCGCGTATCCGGATGATCGTAGCGAGGCACGTCGACCCGGACGTTCACCAGCCGGAATCTCCGTCGAGATTGTCCGGTTCACCGAGATCGATGTCGGCGTCCGCCGCTGCGTCGTCGGCCGTCGTGAACGGCTCCTCCGCGGCGGGCCCACCATCGAGGTCGGGATCGTCCGGGTCGTCGGCAGCGCCCGCCGCGTCGTTCCCGGCCGTCACCTCGGTGGCCGGGTCGTCGTCGGTGAGGACCAGCTCGTCCTCGTCGACCAGCACCGCGTCGTCGTCCATCACCGGAACCAGATCGGCGGGGGCGGCACCGGGCTCCGCCGCGAACGCGGCGGCCAACGCCTCCTCCCACACCCCGGGAGCGGGACCGTCGGCCGAATCGGCCTGCAGGGCAGCGAGGAGGGCGCCGACCGCGTCGTCATCATCCTGCATGCTGTCACTCCCGGGGTGTGGGTGGGCGGAACGCTGTCATCGATGGTAGCGAGACCACGACGCGGGAGCCGCGTCAGAAGGCGGCGTCGGCCGAGGTGTCGTAGCCGGCCGCGTCCTGATCCGGGGCGCCGAGGTCGGTGCTGTACCCCGGGTCGGAGGGGATGTCTTCGGCGTTGAGGCGGAAGTCCTCCACCCCGTCGCCGTCGCTGTCGACGGCGAGGATGTCCGTGTAGCCGTCGCCGTTCGTGTCGATCATGACGGTGTCGATGAGTCCGTCGCCGTCCGAGTCGACCCCGACGCTGTCCGCGCGGCCATCCCCGTCGGTGTCCGACTTGACGGTGTCCGGGGCCCCGTCCCCGTCGGTGTCGAAGGTCGACTCGACCAGCCGACCGTCCTCGAGGGTGTCCACCCGGCGCAGGCTGCCGTCGGCGTCGTAGTGCGCGATCACGTCCACCTGGCCGTCGTCGTCGGCGTCCTGCCCGACCACGATCGTGCCGTCCGGCGCGGCGGTGGCGACGGTGTCGAACGTGCCGTTGCCGTCGGTGTCCGCCTCGACCAGGGTGATCTCCCCGTTGTCGTCGAGGTGGGCGGTGACGGTGTGTCCCGCGGCGTCGGTCGAGTGGACGACGTCGACGGTGCCGTCACCGTCCACGTCGCGGGCGACCGACGTCGGAGCCGGCTGCGGCGAGGTCGCCTCGGCGGTCGGCGTGCTCGGGGCTGCCGCGTCCTGCGCCGCGGCTCCGGTCGCCGGGGTCGGGTACTCGGTCGCCGCGGTGGTGGAGGGGGTGGTTGCGGTGGTGTCGGACATCGGTTCGGCCCTTCTGTCGGCAAGCTCTGTCGTGCGCTGTCGACAATGAGATGCGGGCCGGGCCGACAATGTTCCCGACGATCCGAAACAAATCTCCGGCGGGCGGGAACCCCACCCTCCGCCCCGTCCAGCTGGGGAAGGTCAGTTCACCAGACCGGAGCGGGACAGGAACTTCTTCGCATCCTCGACGCCGTTCACATCCCGCACGGTCACCCGCACACCCGTGTTGGTGTTCACGGTCGTGACATCGACGAGCCCGTCCGCCGGGTCCGGAGCGGAAATGTCCGCGGCCGACATCCGGTCGATGCTCTCGACGAGGGTGCTGTTCGGTCCCTCAAGCGACCCCCGCCGCGCACCGATGATGTCCTTCCGTGCCTCGGCCTGGTCGAGGGAGATCGTGACGCTGTTCCACGGCGGGGTGGTGAGTCCGGCGAGATCGCCCGACTCGTCCAGGCTGCACATGACCTGCACGCCACCGTTATCGGTGACCAGGTGACCGTTCTCGCAGTCGGCCAGATCCGACCGGAGGGTGGTGGGGACCGCGGCGAGGACCTGGTCGACCTCCTTCGCGACGGCATCACCGTTCGCATTGGTGACCGGCGCCGACGAGGTCGCGTCCGCGCCGGACGGTGCCGATCCCCCGGTGGTCTGCGCCGACGTTGGGGCAGCGTCGGCCGACTCCCCGGTGTCGCGCATCAGCATTCCGCCGATAGCGGCCGCTCCGCCGATGACGACTACCGCGGCAGCACCCACCAGCAGGGTGCGGCTGGGCCGCCGGGACCGGGTCGGGGCGGGGGTCTCCTCCCGCGGGGTCGGTGCGAGGTCGGCGGCGGTGGGGACCGGACGCGGCGGGGCGGCGGGCGGGGCGGCGGACAGACCGGTTAGCGCTCCCTGCGCCACCACCGTCTTCGGGTCGTCGAGCGTGGCGACGGGACCGAGGGCCCGCAGCCGGTCGTGTACCAACGGGATTCGCGCTGTCCCGCCGGTCAGGTACAGCGCGGCAAGCTGATCGGGTGCGGTCACCCCGGCGTCGAGCAGGGTTTCGCGGGTCAGGTGCACCGCCCGGTCGACCGTCGGCGCGATCAGCTCGTCGAACTCGCCGCGGGTGATCTGCAGCGTCTCCCGCGTCCCGTTGCCCGTCACCGTGATCGTCGCCGACGGTGCCTCCGACAGCAGTTCCTTCGCGCGTCGCACCGACTCGTCCAGCGCGTGCCGCACGTCGATCGGTGCCCCGCGCCGCAGGTATTCCCGCAGGTCGGGGTCGCGGTCGTCGAGTTGCCGGTCCACCCAGCGGGCGACGAGGGCGTCGACGTTCTTGCCGCCGAGTCCGTTGTCGCCGCGGGCGGCGATGACCCGGAAGCCGCCCCGCTCGTCGACGGTGAGGACCGCCACGTCGAGGGTGCCGCCACCGAAGTCGAACACGGCGATCTTCGCACCCGGCTGCAGGGTGTGCGATCGGCTGTAATGCTGTGCCGCGGCGCGGGGTTCGGAGATGAAGGTGATCCGCGCCGGGTCGATTCCGGCGTGCCGGGCCGCGTCGGCCAGCACCTGGATCTGTTCCGGTGACCACGCCTCGGGATGGGTCAGCACCACCCCGGACGGCGGCACCCCCGCGTGCGCGGCGACCGCCCGGTCGAGCACGCTGCGGAGCACGGCCGCGACCGGAAGGAAGGTGGGCACCGTGAATCCGCCCACCGCGATCGTCGGCGCGCCGATCAGGCGCTTCGGCGCGGGGAGATAACCGGCGGGATTGCGGGTGGCCTCATTGGCCGCGACCTCACCGACGGCGATCCGGTCCGGCGTCTCGACGTGGACGGCCGACGGCATCAGATTGCTCGCATGGGATAGGGCGAGGGTCTCCACCCGCCCGCTCGTCGCGCCGGAATGTGCTGCCGCGGTGTTGGAGGTGCCGAAGTCGATACTCAGCAACCAGTCCGGCGTGGTCATCAAGCCCCCTGTTCGTCGCTCGCGGCACACTACCACCCGACCGATGCCGCGCCCGGCGGCGCCGAGGTCCCGGACGATCCGGCGGTCCGGCGGCTCTGAGCTGGGGTGTTCGGGCCGGGTTCAGTTCCACCACCGTTCGAGCACCCGGGCCACGCCGTGGTTGGCGTTTGACGCAGTGACCTCGTTGGCCGCCGCGATCGCGTCGTCGTGGGCGTTGGCCACCGCGACACCATGCCGCGCCATCGTCAGCATCGGAACGTCGTTCGGCATGTCCCCGAACGCGATGATCGCGGAGTCGGTGACCCCGAGGTGTTCCGCGAGCGCGGCCAGCCCGGACGCCTTCGTCACGCCGGGGGCGGAGACCTCGATCAGCCCGTTGTTCGTCGAATAGGTCAGGTCGACCCGGTCCCCGACCAGCGGGGCGAGGCGGGCGATCATGTGCGAACTGGCAATGCCGGGGAGCCGGATCAGCAACTTCACCGCCGGGTGGGCGAGCACGTCCTCCGCGGACATCTCCGTGTTGTCCGGATTGAGCCAGGCATGCTCGTAGCCGGGGGAACTGACGAACTGCGGTGTTGCGGCATCGTGGGCGCTGGCCCCGACCCGTTCCGCGGCGAGACCGGACCCGGGGAGCGCATCCTCAGTCAGGTCGGCGAGCCAGGACAGGGTGCCGGCAGACAGGGTTTCGGCACGCAGCACTCGGTCGGTGTTGCTGTCATAGAGGACGGCGCCGTTGGCGCACACCGCAAGTGGGGCGTAATCGAGGCCGTCGACGACGGGGCCGATCCACCGCGGCGGACGCCCGGTGGCCAGGACGAACGGCACACCGTCGGCGAGGGCGGCGTGCACGGCGGCACGGGTACGGGCGCTGACCTGCTCGTCGTCGTCGATGAGGGTCCCGTCGACGTCGCTGGCGATCAGTTCGGGTTTGGAATCGCGGTGATCGTGCACTGCACCCATCTTGCCGCAGCGGCGGCACCGGCGCCGGGCGCCTCGGAGCATCCGGTCCGGCGGCACGCAGCACGGATCCGGCCGCGGGTGACCGGGCGGCGGTTCGCCGACCCGGTCACCCGAACGGACCTCAGGAACCGAAGAGTGAGCCGATCGAACCCAGGTCGAGCGACCCGAAGTCGGCGGAGCCGCCGGATTCGGCGGCCGTCACGGTGACGGTTGCGGCGGCGGAGGTGGAACCGGCGTGGCCTTCGCCCGGAGTGTGGACGGCGGTGATGCTGTGCGCACCCGCGGTGTCGAACGTGTGCGACAACGTCACGACACCGTCGACGACCGCGACGGGCGCACCGATCGGGACGGCACCGTTCATGAACTGCACGGTTCCGCCGGCCGTCGCCGGGGTCACCGTTGCCTGAAGCGCGACCGCGGTACCCACGGTCGCGGTCGCCGGGGCGGTGACGACGGTGCTGGTGGCAATGTCGGGGACGGTGACGGTGACCGCGGCCGAGGTGGAGCCAGCGAACGACGGGCCGCCGCTGTAGACCGCGGTGATCGCGTGAGCACCCGGCGTGGCCAGCACCGCGTCCGTCAGGGTCGCCTTGCCGTAGGCAACCGGGACCGGTGCGCCGAGGTCGGTATCGCCGTCACGGAATTGGACGGTGCCGGACGTCGCGGACGGCGAGATCGTGACCGCAAGCGCGAACGGCGTTCCGGCGACAGCGGTCTCGGGTGCGGTCACGGTGGTCCTGGTCGTCGCCGCGGTGGTCGCCGCGGTGACCGTGATGGTGGTCGAGGCGGTGGCGTTGCCGAATCCTGCTGCGCCGGTGAAGCGTGCGGTGAGGGTGTACTGCCCGGCGTGAGGAACACATGATTCCAGAGGCTGCTTGACGCGGAATCGGTCACGGTCCCGACGTCGACCCCGGTGTAGGCGTTCCACATCACGTGCTTGCCGTCGACCTGCCACTCCAGGCTGCCGCTGACTTTCGAGCCGAAGGCCAGCTTGATCGTGGTCGTCTTGCCCGCGACGGGCGTCGAGGAGGGCTGGGTGATGGTGGCGGTGACCGGAGTCCCCGCCTCGTCGGCCGCGGTCACCCCGAGCGGCGAGACGGCCGGTTGTGCGGATGCCGGCGTCGCGGCGAGCAGCAGGCCTGCGGCCACGACGACCGATGCGGCCGGGGCAACGGCCCAGCGAATTCGGGATGGTCTGATCACGGGGTCTCTCCTCGAGGGTGGGGTGGCGGCCGACAACGCGCAGCATGCACACGGGGCAGGTGTGCAACACGTGTCGATTCGGGGGTTCTGGCTGGCCGCATCATTCGGCGCTAGACGCGATTTCGACGATTTCGGTCGATTCGGACACTAATGAACAAGTTCTCGTTTATGGTCCGAATCACACTTTTTCCTTCTGTTCCGGAAGCAACTATCTAAGAGGAGAGTCATGGCCCTGACCCACGTCCGTCGTGGTGCCGTCCCCGTCGCCGCGGCCGCCGCTGTCGCGGCGGGTGCCCTGCTGTCGGCGTCCCCCGCCGCCGCGGCAACCAACACCATCGAGTTCGCAGGAGCCTGCCAGGCGCGCGCGATTCTCACCCAGCACATTTCCCAGACGCTCGGCATGAGCATCACCGCGCCGGACACCGTCAATGCGGGCGACGAGTTCAGCTACACCGTCCAGCCGACGGTCAGCTCGCTGCCCGACAAGGAATCCATCGCAACCACGGTCGACATCCAGCGCCTCAAGATCGACTGGGATCTACCCGCGAACACCGAATTTGTCTCCGCCGCAGTCGTCCCCGGCACGTCGAAGGGACTGACCGGGGTCGCGCCGACCGCGATCCTCGTCAACGAGGCAGGCGTCCCCGACGCAGCGGGCACGGTCATCCGGCTCTCCGGCGACAACGAGACGGTCGCCAACGGCCCGAAGTCCAGCGCCACCACCCCCGGCGGCATCGCGGTCGAGAAGACCAAGACCGACATGGCGGGCAACCCCACCGCGGACGGCTCAACGCAGTTCCAGCTCCCGGCCGTCACGGTCACCGTCAAGGCGCTCGCCGAGGGGGTCGTCACCCCCACCGTGCGGGTCGCGGGTGATGCCGCAAACTACAACAGCGACACCAACTACGACACGTTCCTTGCCCGCGCCAACGCGCTCGGCTCCGTCCAGAACGCGCCGTCGTTCTGCACCCCGAAGGACGGCAAGCGCCCCGGCAACGACGTTCCGGTCAACGCGGGCGGCCAGGCCCTCGCCACGATCACCGTCGGCGAGGGCGGGCCGGTCGATCCCGGCCCGAACCCGGGCCCGGGCACCGGAGAGGGTGACGGATCGATCGGCGGCGGTTCCTCCGACCTCGACTTCGACTTCGGTTCCGTCGACATGGGTTCGGTGACCGGGCTGCTCGGCTCCTAACCGGAGCCCCTCCCCGATCCTTGACGCCCGGCGGGCTGGGCCGGTCCCCCTGCGGGACCGGCCCTTTCGGCTATCCTCCGGCGCTCGACGCCAGCGCGCGGTCGAGCGCATCGGTCGGCGGTGTCGCCACCTGCGGCGGTCGCCCGGACACCATGTCCAGCACCGCCTTCGGGCGCGCCAACCACTCCCGCGCGGTGTTCCGCGCGACGGTGATGGTCCGGCAGTCACAGTCGCCGCGGACCCCGTCCACATCCATGCCGGCATGCCTGCACAACGCAACCGCACGGGTGACATGCGGCTCCTGGCTGACGATCAGCGCGCGGGTCACCCCGAACGTCTGCACGGCCCGCGCGCAGGTGTCGTAGGTGTCCAGGCCGTGATCGTCCCCAACGATCAGGTCCCGGTCGATCCCCGAATCGACCAGATATCCGGTCATTGCGGCGATCTCGTTCCCGGAGGTCCCGTTGGCGTCGCCCGAGACCAGCACCGCACGGGCCTTGCCGTCGCGCACCAAGGCCGCCGCGACGTCGAGCCGGCCGGCGAGGAACGACATCGGCTTGCCGTCCTGCACCTTCGCGCCGAGCACGATCACCACCGGCGCCTCCGGCGCGTCGGCCGGCTCGTGAACCCGCCCGGCGGCGGCGGCCGCGATCACCGCCATCGACCCGACCGCGGCGGTCACCCCGGCAGCGAGGACGGCCCCGCCGCCGAGTGCGAGCCGCCTGCGACGCCTGCGTCGATCCACCGGCACGCCGTCAGGCCCCGTCACCGCCCGACGCGGACCGGCGCGCGGCCTTCGCCGCCGCCTCCTCCGCGTCCATCCGATCGGCCTCCGCGAGGGTGGGCGCACCGCCGCCGAGGCGGGCGGGAACCCAGTACTCCCCCGCCGGGTGCTGGTAGTTCTCCTGCAGCGCGTGCAGCGTCGACTCCATCGACGCGTGCACCGTCGCCGTCAGCGCGTCGGCCGGACCGACCGCGGCGATCGGTTCGCCGACCGCCATCGAGATCGGGGTATTGGTCCGGCCCAGCCGCTTCGGATGCCCCTTCGTCCACACCCGCTGCGAACCCCAGATCACCACCGGGATGATCGGCACGCCCGCCTCGATCGCCATCCGGGCCGCGCCGGACTTGAAGTCCTTGATCTCGAAGCTGCGGCTGATCGTCGCCTCCGGGAACACCCCGACCAGCTCACCGTCACGCAACGCCTGGACCGCGGCCCGGTAGGAGTCCGCGCCAGCGGACCGGTCTACCGGGATGTGCTTCATCATCCGCATCATCGGCCCGGCGATGGGGTTGTCGAAGACCTCCTTCTTGGCCATGAAGCGGACGTACCGCTTCACTTCTCGTGCCGGGATGCCCGCGTAGGTGAAGTCCATGTAGCCGGTGTGATTGATCGCGATCACCGCACCACCCGACGCCGGGATGTGCTCGGCGCCGCTGATCGTGAACCGCAGCCCCTCCGCGAAGAACAGCGTGCGGGCGACACCGATGATCGTTCTGTAGAAGGGTTCCACGCGGCCAGCCTAGTGTGTGGGCGCACACAGCGTCCGTCGGCGCTCGCGGGTGATGTACACCCCAATCCGGGCGACCGGGCCGCGCGCACCCGGCCCGGTTTGCGCCGCCGCCTACCCTGGTAGGCGTCGCATCACCGTAGGAGGCATTCGAAGTGCAGGTCACGAGCGTCGGACACGCCGGGTTCCACATCCAGACCGAGGCGGGGTCCATCCTCTGCGACCCGTGGGTCAATCCGGCCTACTTCGCGTCGTGGTTCCCGTTCCCCGACAACACCGGGCTCGACTGGGACGCCCTCGGCGACGTCGATTACCTCTACGTGTCGCACCTCCACAAGGACCACTTCGACCCGCAGACACTGTCCAAGCACGTCAACAAGGACGCGACGGTGCTGCTGCCGGACTACCCGGTGCCGGACCTGCGCCGCGAGCTGGAGAAGCTCGGCTTCACGAAGTTCTTCGAGACCCAGGACTCCGTCAAGCACACCGTGCCGGGACCGAACGGCGACCTGGACGTCATGATCATCGCGCTGCGGGCCCCGGCGGACGGCCCGATCGGCGACTCCGGGCTGGTCGTTTCCGACGGCGAGACCACCTGCTTCAACATGAACGACGCCCGGCCCGTCGACATGGACGTGTTGCACGAGGCGTTCGGCACGATCGACATCCACCTGCTGCAGTACTCGGGCGCGATCTGGTACCCGATGGTCTACGACATCCCGGCCGGCACCAAGCGCAACTTCGGCAAGCAGAAGCGGCAGCGCGGCATGGACCGCTGCCGCAGCTACATCGAGCAGGTCAACGCCACCTGGGTGGTGCCGTCCGCGGGCCCGCCGGTCTTCCTCGACGCCGCGCTGCGCGACCTCAACGACGACCACGGCGACGAGGGCAACATCTTCCCCGACCAGATCGTCTTCCTTGAGCAGATGCGGATCCACGGCAACGACGGTGGCCTGCTGATGATCCCCGGCTCGACGGTCGACATTCACGGCGCGCAGGCCACCCTGAGCCACCCGATCCCGGACGCCGACGTCGACGCGATCTTCTCCGACAAGGCCGCCTACATCGAGGACATGGCGCAGCGGATGGCGCCGGTCATCGCGGCGGAGAAGGCATCCTGGGCGCCCGCGTCCGGCGAACCGCTGATCGGCCCGCTCAGTGCGAAGTTCGAGCCGATCATGGCGCAGTCCGACCTGATCTGCGACGGCATCGGCTACCCGGTCGGCCTGGTGATGGGCGACGAGACCGTCGTGCTGGACTTCCCGAACCGCGCCGTCCGTGCGCCTGCCGAGGGAGACGGCAAGTACCGCTACGGTTTCCGCATCGCACCCGAGCTTGTGCGGACCGTGCTGCGGGACGACGAGCCGGACTGGGTGAACACCATCTTCCTGTCCACCCGGTTCGAGGCGTGGCGGGTCGGCGGCTACAACGAGTTCCTCTACACCTTCTTCAAGTGCCTGACCGACGAGCGGATCGCGTACGCGGACGGCTGGTTCGCCGAGGCGCACGACGACACCGCGTCCATCGAGGTCGGCGGCTACGAGATCCAGCGCCGCTGCCCGCACCTCAAGGCGGACCTGTCGAAGTTCGGTGTCGTCGACGGCAACACCCTGACCTGCAACCTGCACGGCTGGCAGTGGGACCTCGAGTCCGGCCGCTGCAAGACCAGCAAGGGTCACGAGCTCCGTACGGCCAAGCTGTAGTACCCCAACGAAGGTTCCCTAATGTCACATCGGGTCACTTGGCGTTATCCGCTGTGACATTAGGGAACCACCGGGGCGACGCGTTCGACGACTACGCCCACAACGCCAGGTAGTCCTCGCGCCCGAACATGGTCGCCGCGTCGACGGCGGTCGGGTGCCCGGCGCGCGGGTCGGCACCGGCGGCCGCGAGTACCCGCACCACCGCCTCTTCACCCTTGAAGATGGCACCCGCGACCGGGGACTGGCCGCGGTCGTTGAGCCGGTTCACGTCTGCGCCCCGGTCCACGAGCAGCCGGACCGCGGCCGCGTGCCCGTGATAGGCGGCGAGCATCACGAGGGTGTCGCCGGTGCCGTTCGTCAGGTTTGCCGGGACCCCGGCGTCCAGGTAGGCGGTCAGGGCGTCGGCGTCGCCTGCGCGGGCGGCGTCGAACACCCGCTCTGCGATCTCCTGCAGCCGCGGGTCGATCGGGTGGTCGGTCATACCACCCGACGCTACCGCCCCGCCCCGCCCCGCCTGAGCGAATGTGGCACTCGGTCAGTCTGACTGACCGAGTGCCACATTCGGTCACAGCTCGGGGGCTACGGGGCGCGCAGGACGTCCGTCCCGACGAACGGCTGCAGCGCCGCGGGCACGCGGACGGAGCCGTCGGCCTGCTGGTGGTTCTCCAGGATCGCCACGATCCAGCGGGTGGTCGCGAGGGTGCCGTTGAGGGTCGCGGCGGTCTGCGGCTTGCCGTTGTCGTCGCGGTAGCGGACCCCGAGGCGGCGAGCCTGGAAGGTGGTGCAGTTCGACGTCGACGACAGCTCGCGGTACCGCTGCTGCGTCGGCACCCACGCCTCGCAGTCGAACTTGCGTGCCGCGGACGACCCGAGGTCCCCGCCCGCGACGTCGATGACGCGGTACGGCACCTCGATCGCGGCGAGCATCTCCCGCTCCCAGCCGAGCAGTCGCTGGTGTTCGGCGTCCGCGTCCTCCGGCCTGCAGTAGGTGAACATTTCCACCTTGTCGAACTGGTGGACGCGGATGATGCCGCGGGTGTCCTTGCCGTAGCTGCCCGCCTCCCGCCGGAAGCACGACGACCAGCCCGCGTACCGCTTCGCGCCGCCGCTCAGGTCGAGGATCTCACCTGAGTGGTAGCCGGCGAGCGGAACCTCGGAGGTGCCGACGAGGTACAGGTCGTCCTGCTCGAGGTGGTACACCTCCTCCGAGTGCTGTCCGAGGAACCCGGTTCCCTGCATGATCTCGGGCCGGACCAACACCGGCGGGATCATCATCGTGAACCCGTTCGCGGTCGCCTTCTGCGCCGCCAGCTGCAGCAGCCCGAGCTGCAGCAGAGCGCCGTAGCCGGTCAGGAAGTAGAAGCGGGCGCCGGACACCTTCGCGCCGCGCTCCATGTCGAGCAGGCCCAGCGACTCGCCGAGCTCGAGGTGATCCTTCGGGTCGAAGTCGAAGGCGGGCGGTTCGCCGACCGTGTCGAGGGTGATGAAGTCGTCCTCGCCGCCCGCGGGCGCGCCGTCCTGGACGATGTTCGAGATCGCCCGCTGCGCGGCTTCGAGCGCGGCGTCGGCCTCGTGCTGTGCCGCCTCCGCGTCCTTGACCTGCTGCGCGAGCTCCTTCGCCCCGTCCAGCAGCGCGGGCCGCTCCTCGGGGGAGGCCTTGCCGACCTTCTTGCCGAGCGCCTTCTGCTCGGCCCGCAGGTTATCGCCCGCGAGCACCGCCGCGCGGCGGGACTCGTCGGCCGCGAGCAGCGCGTCGACCAGCGCGGGGTCCTCGCCCCTGGTGCGCTGTGACTGGCGGACGACGTCGGGGTTCTCCCGCAGGAACTTGAGGTCAATCACGACGGAAACCCTACTTGGTCGGCGTGCGGCCCGGCGGCCGCGGAGCGGTCCAGTGTCGGGTCCACCTCATTTCGGTTCCGGTGTGTCGGCGACCGCGCGGCCCCCGCCAGGCATGATGGAGGGCGATGTCCGACGAACGCAGCGCAGCAGACGGCGACCCCACACCCGACCCGGCCGCCCCGCAGGGTGACCGGGGCGATGCCGCGTCCGGCGACGGGTGGGCCGCCGCCGAGCGGTGGACGGGCGGCAGGCAACTGTCCGCGACGGCCACCCGCCGCGCCCTGATCGCGGTCGCGCTGGGTGCGGTGATCGCGGCGATCGCGACGGTCGTCATCTCCGGTGGATTCAAGGGCGGCGACGAACTGCGGCCCGACGCCAATGCCGGTGGCCCGCTCGCGACGGGCGCGGTCGCGGGCAAGGCATTCGGCACCGCAGCAGCAGGCGACTGCTTGTCGTGGAGCGAGGCGGACGCCAGCGACCTCACCAAGGTCGACTGCAACGACGAGCACCTGTTCGAGGTGGCGTCCGAGGTAGACCTGAGCGTGTTCCCCGGTGCCGAGTTCGGCCCGGGTTCCCGCTTCCCGAGCGTCCTGCGCTTCTCCCAGTTGCGCGACGAGCACTGCACCCCCGCCGTCACCGAGTACCTCGGCGCGCACTTCGACCCGCACGGCAAGTTCAGCGTCGGATTGATCAACCCGGGGGAGGCAGGCTGGGCGGCGGGCGAGCGGACCATCCGGTGCGGGCTGCAACGCTCGAGCACCACCGGCACCGTCCTCGCGGTCACCGGCCCCGTCCAGGGGCAGGATCAGTCGAAGGTATGGGATGCCGGTACCTGCATCGGCATCAACCAGAGCGCGCCGTCCGATCCGGTGGACTGCTCGCAGGCCCACGCCTTCGAAGTGATCTCGGTGGTCGATCTCGGCGCGAAGTTCCCGGGCGGCTTCCCCGCCGTCGCCGACCAGGACAAGTACTTGGAGGAGACCTGCACGCAGGCCGCGACCGAGTACCTCGGGTCACCGGATGCCCTGCGGAACAAGACCCTCACCCTGTTCTGGGACAACCTGGACCTGAGCAGCTGGCTGGCGGGCAGCCGCAAGGTGAACTGCTCCGTCGGCAAGGAACTCGAGGGGGGCGGCTTCGCACCGATCGTGGGGGCCGCGACCGGCGACATCCTGATCAACGGCGCGCCCCCGGTCGCGCCGCCGCCGCTGCCCGAGGGTCGTTCGCTGCCGACGCCGCTGCCCGGTGCCGCGCCGCTGGAGAACTGATGGCGGTGCACATGAGCGAGGCCAGGTTCGACGAACTGGTCTCCGAGGCGCTCGACCTGATCCCGGCGGAGTTGGCGTCCGCAATCGACAACGTCGTCGTCCTGGTCGACGGCCGCGACGCGGACGATCCGGGCCTGCTCGGTCTCTACCACGGCATCGCCCTCACCGAACGGGACAGTCATTACGGCGGCTCCCTGCCGGACACCATCACGATCTACCGCGACGCGATCCTCGAAATGTGCGGGAGTGAGGAGCAGGTCGTTGAGGAGGTCGCGATCACCGTGATCCACGAGATCGCGCACTACTTCGGGATCGAAGAGGACCGGCTGCACGAACTCGGCTGGGGCTGACCCGGGATCCGCGGGCGACGCGAACGGATGTCGGCCGCGGGGAACCATCCGGGATCCGGTCGCGTCCAAAACCCCTGACGGATCATTTCGATCGAACCTGCCAGGAGGCCCTCATGCCCGGACACGTGTTCGTCTCACCCGACGCCCTGCTCTCCGCGGCCACCCAGCTCGAGGCCCTCGCCCAGCGGCTGCAGGCCACCGTCGACGCGAACGCGCCCGCGCTGCACCTGCCTCCCGCAGGCACCGAAGAGGTGTCGGTGCTGGCGGCGTCATATTTCACCTCGGTCGCCGACAGTTTCCTGCCGTCCGCGGCCGCGAGCATCGGCCAGCTGTGGTCTGCCGCAGCGACGCTGCGCGCGCAGGCCGCCGAGTACGCGAGCCTGGACCAGTCGTTCGGCGCCACGCTCGCCGCGGGCATGTGACCCGACCTCTCGACCGACAGGAGCGTTGACATGACCATGGGCTTCACCGGCGTCGTGTGGTTCCCGCGGGGGGCCACCTGGAACTCGACCGCACTGAACGCGGGCCCTGGGCCTGCCCCGCTGGCGGCGGCGGGTGCGGCCTGGTCCGCGATCGCGACCGGCCTCACCGACGCCACCGCGACCGTCACGAAGGTGATGGCCGAGTTGCGGGTCGGCTGGGAGGGCGTCGCCTCCGACGCCGCGCTGTCGAAGTTGGCGCCGTTCCAGGCGTGGACGCAGCAGGCCGCCGTGCTGGCCGCGGAGACCGCGGCGAAGGCGGGCGCCCAGGCCACCGCGCACACCGTGGCCCGGGCCACGATGCCGAGTCTCGCGGAGATCGCGGCGGTCAAGGCGGCGCAGGTGGCCGCGCACACGGTCGGTGGGTCGCTGGCGGGCGCGGGCGCCGCCACCGAGGCCGCGGACCGGGCGCTGGACCTGCGGGCCGCACTGGTGATGGAGGCGTACGAGTCGGCGTCCAACAGCGTGGCGGTTCCGCAGGGTTTCGCTCCGCCGCCCCCGCTCGCGGGCGGGACGGTCGCGGCGCCCGCGGAGCCAGCCCGTGCCGCCGTCCCCCAGGGTCCTGCGCTCACGGACGTCGCGGTCACTCCCGCGCAGGCGGTGCTCGGTGCGGTACTGACGCAGGCCCAGAACCCGGCAGTGGCGGCGACCGCGTCGCACCTCGGCACGATCGCCGGGACCGCGGTCGGCGCCGTCGCCGGGCCCACGGCCTCAATGGCATCCGCCGCCGCCCCCGTCTTCGGCGGGGCAGCGTTCGGCGGGGCAGCGTTCGGCGGGATGGGGGCGGGCGGGGCCGCCGGTGCCATGTCGCCGCGGACCGGGGGCGGGCCCCGTCCCGTCGGATCGGTCGCGGCAGCGGGCGTCACGGGTGGCGGCGCAGCGCGGATCACGCTCCCCGACGGGTGGGGTGCCCGCGGCAGCGAGGCGCAGGCCGTCGCGGGCCGTGGCACGGCGGCGCTCGCAGCGCCGGGCGTCGAACCGGTGGCCGCGCCAGCCGCCGGCGATGCGGCGGCCCGGACCGGACCCGTCGGCGCGCCGGTAGGCGCGGGCACCGGACGCGCCACGGACGACGAGGAGCACCGGACACCGGACTACCTGAAGAGCTTCGAGCACTTCGACGACGGCCGGCTGGTGATCCCGTCGGTGATCGGCGGCGACCGGTGACCGGGCGGGTGGGGTCGACGGTGCTCGGCGGCGACGAACTGGACCTGGTGCTGCGGCTGCTCGATGTCGACGAGTTGCCTGTCGTGCTGTCCGCCGGATCCCGGTTCGACACGACGACCGCCCGCGCCGCAGCGGACGGCGCAGCCAGGGACTCGCTTCGCGCCCGTGGCCTGCTGCGCGGCAACAATCCGCACCCGTGCCTCGTCGACCGGGTGGCGGTGTTGGCGCGGCCTGCCGTCGAGCTCGCGGTGCGCTGGTACACCGGCGGCGAGGTATTCCGGGGCTGCCTCGCGCAGGGGCCCGCCGGTGCGGTGCTCGCGCTGCGCGCCGCGGACGAGTACGTGCTCGCGGGGGTTCCGGCCGCCGACCCCGACCTGGTGTTCGAGCTGATTGGGCGCGGCAGCGGGCTCGCGGTCGGCTCCGTCAGTGCCCCGACGGAGCTGCTGTCCGCGGCGCTGCGGGACGTGACCGACCCATCGACCGTCGCGGGCAGGTTGACTGGCCTCGGCGCCGCGGACCGGGACGCCGACCGGCTTGCGCACGCATTGGCCTCCTGCCGGGCACACGCCGAGATCGTCACCGTCACGCGCCGCAACGGCACCACCCGGGTCGGTGGCCCGGTCACGGTGTTCGACACCGCCTGCGGCCGCATCGTCGGCACCACGACCGTCTCGGCCGACCTGTCCTCCTGGTCCACCCTCGGCCCGGGCGGGGATGCTCGGGTTCGGCAGGCCGTCCGCGAGGTCCTGGCAGAGGCCGGGGCCGTCTCGTCCTGACGGGACGCGGCGCGGCGGCCGGTATCCTGTGCAGTGACCGTGTGGCGATCGAGACGTTTGGTAGGGCAATGGGTGAACCCGTCGACGAGCCGGCTCTCGTCGAGACGTCCGGCGGCTGGCGGCAACTCGACGACGTCGAACTGACCCCGATCCTGTCGGCATCACTCGACGCCTTCTACGAGCTGGGCTATCACGGGACCACGGTCCGCGAGGTGGCCAGGCGGGTCGGCGTCACGGTGCCTGCGCTGTACTACCACCATGACAACAAGGAAGGGCTGCTGATTGCCCTGCTCGAGTTGTCGACGGCCGACGTGCTTGCGCGGGCGCACAACGCCGATGCCGACGGCGGCGACGATCCGGTGCGGCGACTCGCGAACGTGATCGAGGCGATCGTTCTGCGGATGACGCAACGCGCGCGGTTGGCATCGCTTGAGGGAGAGGTGCGGTACCTGAGCGCGGAGAACCGGCAGCGGTACCGGGCGGTGCGCAAGGGGATCGAGCAGGTCGTGCTGCGAATCGTCGAAGATGGCTCGGCCAGTGGGGTTTTCGATGTCGATGACCCCGCGGAGACGACCCGGGCGCTGCTCGGCATGTGCCAGTCCATCCCCCGCTGGTACCACGCGGAGGGCACCCTGTCCCCCGAGAAGGTCGCGGGGAAGTATGCCGCCATCGCAATGAAAACCGTTGGGGTGAAGTAGGACCCGGATCGAGTGAGCCCACCCTCACGGCCGGAGGTCGAGCGCCACTTTGCCGGTGGCGCCCCGCGATTCAAGGCTGCGCAGCGCGTCGGCCGCGCGGCCGATCGGGTGGAGGACCGGTTCGGCAACCCGCAGGACGCCCGACGCGAGGAGCGGCTCGAGCTCGGCCCACTGGCGGGCCGGGTAGCCGAGATCCTCCCGCAGATACTCGCCCCAACCGGCACCGAGCACCGAAATATTCTTCAGCAGTAGACGATTCACCTTGACGGTGGGGATTTCGCCCCCGGTGAAGCCGAGCACCACATGCCTGCCGCCGACGGCGAGGCTGCGCAGGCTGTCCAGGAATCGGTCGCCCCCGACCGGGTCGAGGACGATGTCGACGCCACGGCCACCGGTGATCTCGGCGACGGCGCCCTTGAACCCGTCGGCGAGGACCGTGTGCGTTGCCCGATGGGCCGCGGCGACCCGGCCCTTCTCCTCGGTGCTCACGACGGCGATGGTGTCGAGCCCGAGTGCGGCTGCGACCTGCAGGGACGCCGTCCCGAGCCCGCCTGCGGCGCCGTGCACGAGGACCGTGTCCCCCGGACGGCACCCGGCCCGTTCGGTGAGCGCGAAGTGGGCGGTGAAGTAGTTCATCAGGAACCCGGCCCCCGCGGTCAGCGACACCGCGTCGGGGAGCCGGAACACCGCCGCCGCGGGGACCGCGACGGTCCGTTGCCATGCGCCGCCGAACGCCAGCACCGCAACCCGGTCGCCGGAGCGAAATCCGCTGTCGGATGGCGCATCCCGGACGATCCCGGCACCCTCGACGCCCGGCGTGAACGGCACCGGGCGCACCACCTGGTAACTGCCGGACGTCTGGAGCAGGTCGGGGAACGAGACGCCCGCCGCGTCGAGGTCGACGACCACCAGGCCTGCCGGGTCGGGCTCCGGAACGTCGACGACCCGCACTCCGTCCGGCCCGATCGCCTCGACAACCTGCACTGCCCGCATGCCGTCTCTCCTTGTTCGACTGTCGGCCGCAGGCGCGACCCTCCCCATCAGTACCAGACGCACCGGAGCGGTCGCTGGGCGAAAGCCGACCGTTGACCGCTCGCCACCGGCGTGATAGGTGTCTTAGCGAGCGTTCAGTAATTGCGAGTTCCCGTCACCGGAGGAGCACCATGGCCGACGATCCGTCCACCCCGCCCGAGCAGGCGGCGCTGTACGAGCGCCGCGGCAACGTCGCCCTCATCACCCTGAACCGACCGCGCGCGATGAACGCGGTCAATGCGGCGCTGTCCACCGCCCTCGGCACCCTGCTCGAGCGGGCCGATGCCGACGACGACGTCCGGGTCATCGTGCTGACCGGCGCGGGACGAGCGTTCTGCGCTGGCGCCGACCTCAAGGCGCTCGGATCCGGCCAGTCCCTCGACGCGGACGGCCACCCGGGCTGGGGCTTCGCTGGCTACGTCCAGCACTGGGTCGGCAAGCCGACCATCGCCGCCGTCAACGGCTTCGCGCTCGGCGGCGGCACCGAACTCGTCCTCGCCAGCGACCTCGCGGTCATCGACGAGAACGCCACGCTCGGCCTGCCCGAGGTCAAGCGCGGCCTGTTCGCCGCGGCAGGCGGCGTCATCCGACTTCAGCAGCAGATCCCGAAGAAGATCGCGATGGAGATGGCCCTCACCGGTGAGCCGATCAGCGCCGTCGAGGGCAGGCGCCTCGGTCTCGTCAACCGCGTCGCCCCCGCGGGCACCGCCCTCGAGGTCGCACTCGAGCTCGCCGAGACGATCGCCGCCAACGCGCCGCTCGCGGTGCGCGAGTCGAAGGCAATGATCCACGCGACCGCACTCGGGCCGGACTGGGAGCAGGAGGTGTGGGACGCCAACGCGAAGGCGATCGGCGTCGTGTTCTCCAGCGCCGACGCCCAGGAGGGCCCGGCCGCCTTCGCCGAGAAGCGCGCACCGATCTGGCAGGGGCGCTGAAGCATGACCGAAACCGTGATCCCCACGTCCCGAAGGGAACTCCCATGACCAACGCAGTCATCGTCGACGCGGTCCGGCTCGCCTCCGGGAAGGGCAAGACCGGCGGCGCCCTATCCGGCACCCACCCGGTCGAGCTTCTCGCCCACGTCCTGCGCGCCATCGTCGACCGCAATGGCATCGACCCGGCGCAGGTCGACGACGTCATCGGCGGATGCGTGCAACAGGTCGGCGAGCAGGCGCTGAACATCTCCCGCACCGCGTTGCTCTCCGCCGGGTTCCCGGATTCGGTGCCCGCCACCACAATCGACCGGCAATGCGGATCGAGCCAGCAGGCGGCGCACTTCGCCGCACAGGGGGTCATCGCGGGCGCCTACGACATCGCCATCGCCTGCGGCGTCGAATCGATGAGCCGCATCCCGATGGGCACCTCCCCGATCGGGCAGGATGCGAACGGCCCCGGAATCGCCGCGCGGTATCCGGAAGGCCTGGTTCACCAGGGCATCTCGGCGGAGTTGATCTCCGCGAGGTGGAAGCTCGACCGGGACACCCTCGACACCTACGCGGCCCGGTCACACCAGCGCGCCGCCGCCGCGAGCACCGCGGGCACCTTCGACAGGGAGATCGTCCCGATCGACGTCACCACCGCCTCCGGTGACGTCGTCGCGCACACCGTCGACGAGACCGTCCGCGCCGCTACCACCGCCGAGGGCCTCGCGGGACTGCGACCGTCGTTCCGCACCGACGCCGTCGCCGCTCGCTTCCCCGAGGCACCCTGGCAGATCACGCCCGGCAACTCGTCGCCGCTCACCGACGGCGCGTCGGCGGTACTGATCATGAGCGAGGAGATGGCGAACAGGCTGGGGCTGACCCCGCGCGCCCGCTTCCACTCGTTCGCCGTCGCAGGCGACGACCCGCTGTTCATGCTGACCGCACCGATCCCGGCGACCCACAAGGTGCTCGCGCGGGCCGGACTGCGCATCGACGACATCGACGCATACGAGGTCAACGAGGCCTTCGCCCCGGTGCCGCTGGCGTGGGCCCACGAATTCAACGCCGACCCGGCCCGACTGAACCCGCTCGGCGGTGCGATCGCCCTCGGCCACGCGCTCGGCTCCTCGGGCACCCGGCTGTTGACCACCCTCGTGCACCACCTCGAGGCAACCGGCGGCCGCTACGGCCTGCAGACCATGTGCGAGGGCGCGGGCATGGCCAACGCCACCATCATCGAACGACTCTGACTCACACCCTCTTTCGAAAGGACCTTCATGATCGTCAACGACAGCGTCGCCGTCGTCACCGGCGGCGCGTCCGGCCTCGGGCTCGCCACCGTCAAGGCCCTGCTCGCCGACGGTGCCCAGGTCGTCATCATCGACCTGCCTGCCTCCAACGGCGAGGTGGTTGCCAAGGAATTGGGTGACCGGGTGCGGTTCGCCGCCGCCGACGTCACCGACGAGGCGGCCGTCGCCGAGGCACTCGACGTCGCGGAATCGCTCGGCCCGCTGCGGGTCGCGGTGAACTGCGCGGGCATCGGCAACGCCGTCAAGACCGTCGGCAAGCAGGGCGTCTTCCCGCTCGACGCGTTCAAGAAGGTCGTCGACGTCAACCTGTTCGGCACCTTCAACGTGCTCCGCCTGGCCGCCGAGCGGATCGCCAGGACCGAACCGGTCGACGGCGAGCGCGGCGTCATCATCAACACCGCCTCCGTCGCCGCCTTCGACGGCCAGATCGGCCAGGCCGCATACTCCGCGTCCAAGGGCGGCGTGGTCGGCATGACGCTGCCGATCGCCCGCGACCTGGCCTCCCTGCTGATCCGCGTCGTCACCATCGCGCCCGGCCTGTTCAAGACCCCACTGCTCGGCTCGCTACCCGAGGAGGCGCAGCGTTCGCTCGGCGGCCAGGTGCCGCACCCGTCGCGCCTCGGCGATCCAGCGGAGTACGGCGCCCTCGCCGCGCACATCGTGTCGAACCCGATGCTCAACGGGGAGACGATCCGCCTCGACGGCGCCATCCGCATGGCCCCGCGCTGACCCGCCGGTCGCGAGGAGGGGCCGATGCCGTCATTGCCGACGACCACCACCGCCTGGCGGCACTTCGAGCCACTGCGGCTCGGCCCCATCCTCGACCATGCGCTTGACGCGTTCCACGAGAACGGTTTCCACGGAACAACCGTGCGCGAGCTTGCCCGCCGGGTCGGGGTCACGGTGCCCGCGCTGTACTACCACCACGAGAACAAGGAAGCGGTCCTCGTCGCGATCGTCGACGCGACCGTCCGTGACCTGATCGGCCGCTGCCGGTCCGCGGTCGCCGACGGCGGCGAGGACCCGGTGCTGCGGTTCACCTACTTCTTCGACGCGGTCGTGTTGAACATGACGCACCGCGCCAGGCAGTCCGCGCTCGACTCCGAGGTGCGGCACCTGTCGCCGGCAAACCGACGCACCTACGCGACCACCCGCAAGGAACTCGAACTGATCGCACTCGGCCTGGTCACCGACGGCACCCGGCAGGGAGTGTTCGCCGTCGACGACATCCCCGAGACGGTTCGTGCCCTACTCGGCATGGGTCAGTCGATCGCCCGCTGGTACCAGATCGACGGGCCGCTGACCCCGGATGCCGTCGCCGCCCGCTACACCGACATCGCCCTGCGCATCGTCGGCCATCCGGCATCGCCCTGAGCCCCTACCGCGAGGAGACCATCGTGCTGTCCACCGCATTCACCACAACCTTCGGCGTCCGTCACCCGATCGTGCAGGGCGGCATGCAGTGGGTCGGACGCGCCGAACTCGTTGCTGCCGTGGCCAATGCGGGTGCGCTCGGCATGCTCACCGCCCTGACGCAGCCCACTCCGGAGGAGCTGGCCAGGGAGATCGCCCGCACCCGCGAGCTGACCGACCAACCGTTCGGCGTGAACCTGACCATCCTTCCGGCGATCACCCCGCCGCCCTATCAGGAGTACCGGCAGGTCATCATCGACTCCGGGGTCACGGTCGTCGAGACCGCGGGCTCCAGCCCCGCACCGCACCTACCCGATTTCCACGCCGCCGGGATCAAGGTGCTGCACAAGTGCACCAGCGTCCGGCACGCGGTTGCGGCGCAGGACCTCGGCGTCGACGGCATCAGCATCGACGGCTTCGAATGCGCGGGGCACCCCGGTGAGGACGACGTCCCCGGACTGGTACTGATCGCCGCTGCCGCGGAACAGATCACGATCCCGATGATCGCGTCCGGCGGCTTCGGTGACGGCCGCGGTCTGGTCGCGGCGGTCGCGCTCGGTGCCGACGGCATCAACATGGGCACCCGCTTCATGTGCACCGAGGAGTCACCGATCCACCGCACGATCAAGGAGGCGATCGTCGCGGCGAACGAGACCGACACCGAACTGATCCTACGGCCCCTGCGCAACACCGCGCGCGTCGCGAGCAACACCGTCAGCCGCGAGGTCGTCGACATCCTCAGCCGGGGCGGACTGTTCGAGGATGTGCGCGAGCTGGTTGCCGGCGCTCGCGGACGTCTGGTCTACGAGAACGGGGACCCCGAGGCAGGCATCTGGTCGGTGGGCACCGTTCAGGGCATCATCCACGACATCCCCACCGCCGGAGACCTCGTCGAACGGATCGTCGCCGACGCCGAGGCCTTGATATCCGAACGTCTTGCCGGACTGCTGAATCCCGTCCACACCTGATCCACCAGAGGAGAGCGACCATGAAGCGCACCCACTTCGAAGCCGACCACGAGGACTACCGCAACACCGTCCGCGAGTTCCTGGCCCGCGAGGTCGAGCCGCACTACCTGCAGTGGGAGGAGGACCGGCTGATCGACCGGTCGGCGTACCTCGCCGCGGGCAAGTCCGGCATCCTCGGCCTCGGCGTCCCCGAGCAGTTCGGCGGGTCCGGTGTCACCGACTACCGGTTCCGGCACGTGGTCGCGGAGGAGATCGCCCGCACCGGAAGCACCTCGTTCGGTGCGAGCCTCAGCCTGCAGGACGACATCGTGATCCCGTACCTGCTGCACCTGGGCACCGACGCACAGAAGGAACGCTGGCTGCCCCGATTGGCGTCGGGAGAGCTGATCGGCGCGATCGCGATGACCGAGCCCGGCGCAGGGTCCGACCTGCAGGGCATTCGGACCACCGCCGTGCGGGTCGGCGACGAATGGGTGATCAACGGGCAGAAAACGTTCATCACCAACGGCATTCACTCCGATCTCGTGATCGTGGTGTGCCGCACCGACCCGAACGCAGGCAGCAAGGGCTTCTCGCTGATCGTCGTCGAGCGTGACGCACCCGGGTTCAGCCGGGGGCGGAAGCTGCACAAGGTCGGTCTCGCCGCGCAGGACACCGCCGAACTCGTCTTCGAGGACGTCCGGGTGCCTGCGCAGAACCTGCTCGGCACCGAGGGCCGCGGGTTCGTCCACCTGATGGAGAACCTGCCGCTGGAGCGAATCGGGATCGCGGTCAGCGCGATCACCGCCGCGCGCGCCGCGTACGAGTGGACGACGGCGTACGCGTTCGAGCGCAAGGCATTCGGCAATCCGATCGGAGATCTGCAGAACACCCGCTTCGCCCTCGCCGAGATGCTCACCGAGATCGAGGTCACCGAGTCGCATGTCGACCGCTGCGTGATCGCGTTGAACGCGGGCGAGTTGACCGCGGTCGACGCGTCGAAGGCTAAGTGGTGGGCCTCGGAACTGCAGAAGCGGGTCGTGGACCGCGGTGTGCAATTGCATGGCGGCTACGGCTACATGATGGAGTACCCGATCGGCCGCGCCTACGTCGACGCCCGGATCCAGACCATCTACGGCGGCACCACCGAGATCATGAAGGAGATCATCGGCCGCGACATCGCTGCCGGGTTTAGGTAGCGGCCCGGTCAGCTGCGCGGGCGGTCGAAGAGGTCGACCACCGTCGACGCATGCTCGACCGGGATGTCAACGGCAATGTGTTCGCCCATCCGCAGCCAGCCGCCCCGCAGCGTCGAGGTCATCCACTTGTCCAGTGCATCACGGGTTTCGAACCGGAGCACGATCACGCACACGTCCGACGTGCTGCTCTCCTTCAGCCAGCCGCCGCCGAGGAAGCCGGGGAACATCCGGGCGAGCCCGAGACCGCTCTGAATCCAATCGGCGAAGGCGTCGTCGCGACCGGACATGATCCGGCGCACGATCGTCGTGGTGACGTTGGCAACCGCACCCGGGTTGCCGGGGTCATCGGATTCGGTCACTGCCCCTGCCTCGCTCACGCACGACGGACGCGCCGTGTGCGTTCCGAACTTACCAGGCACGGCTGCGGTGACCAGCACGGTTCGCCCGGGTGCGGGCCGGTCCCGCGGCGGTCATCCCATCGGGTCGTCGACGATGTCGACGGCGGGCGGGCGGAAGGGGGCCAGCAGCGCGCCCCAGCGCACGCACTCCCACCCGGCGGCCGTCGGGACCAGCTCGATGGTCTGGGTGTTGTCCAGGTGAGTGTCCGCGGAGAAGGTGCCGTCGACGTCGGCGAGGTGCCGGGCGACGAGTCGGATCGCGGCGCCGTGACTGACGACGAGCACGTCGCCGTCCTCGTCGGTGCCGTCGAGGTAGCGGCCGCGCAGCGACTCCACGACGGGCAGGTACCGCTCGAGAACGTCCGCACCGGACTCGCCACCCGGCATCCTTGCGCCGAGCTCGCCCTGATGCCAGGCGTGGAAGACGGACGCGTACATCTGGTGCGAGGCCCGGTCGGCACGATCCTCCAGGTCGCCGGCCTGTGCCTCGTGGATACCCTCGTGCACCTGCACCACGATCCCGGAGGCCCGCTCGATGAATCCGGCGGTCTGCCTGGCGCGCAACGCCTCCGACGCGACCACCGCCTTCGGGGGCGGACCGGCCAACGCCGTCCCGAACGCCTGCGCCTGCCCCTCCCCCATCGCGGTGAGGCGCGCGCCCGGCAGCCGGGTGTCCAACCGGCGGGCGACGTTCGCCTCGGTCTGTCCGTGCCGGACCAGGATCAGTTTGCCCGCCACGTCAGTTCGTTCCTTCCGGTTCGCCGCCCCGGATCCGCTCGAGCCAGCCGCTCGCCTCCTGGTCGGACGGCGGTCGGCCCTGGCCGGGTGTTGCCGTCGCCCAGGACCCAAGAAACCGGACCGTGTGCTTGCGGTGCAGGGCTTTCAGGGCCTCCGCCACCGCCGAATCCTCGACGTGCCCGCTGCAGTCCAGGTAGAAGCGGTAGGTTCCGAACTCGACCCGGGTCGGCCTGGACTCGATTCGGGTGAGATCGATTCCGCGGGTGGAGAATTCGGCCATCGCCCCGACCAGGGATCCGGGCTCGTGATGGAGCTGCAGCACCACCGACGTGCGATCGGAGCCGGTCGCCGGGGGCACCGGGCGGGGTCGCGTGACGAGAACGAAACGTGTTCGGGCACCAGAGAAGTCGGCGACCCCCTCGGCGAGCACAGCGAGCCCGAGGCGGTCGCTGGCGAGGGCGGTGGACACCCCGGCATCCGCGCGGCCTGCGGCGACGTCCTCGGCGGCACCCGCGTTCGACGACGCCGATTCGACGACGGCGTCCGGCAGGTTCGCCTCGATCCAGTTCCGCACCTGCGCCTCGGCGACCGGGTACGCCCGGATGGTGCGGACGTCGGCGAGGTCTGTGCCCGGCCGGCCCACGATCGTGAAGGCCACGTCCAGTTCGGTTTCCGCGACGATCTGCAACCGGTCGCCAGCGGCGAGCGCGTCCATCGTCGGCCGAACCGGACCCTCGACGGAACTTTCGATCGGCACCACCGCCCCCTCGACCGATCCGTCCCGAACGGCCGCCAGCGCGGCAGGCGGGCTGGCGGCGACGACCCGCTCAACCGGACCGTCGAAGGCACCCGACGACTCGAGTTGGTCGAGCGCCATCTCGGTGAAGGTTCCGGAGGGTCCAAAGTAAGCGATGCGCGGCACCCGTCCAGGTTACGCACCCCCGCCAACCCCCTCCCCGAGCCCGACACGCCGAATCCGACATGCCGCCACGGCACCCCGCTGATCGAGTGACGCGTCCGTTCAGCCAGCGGGGGCGGGCGGGGATCAGGCGAGGCCGATGTCGGCGTGGATGCCGCGTGCCCGCAGCTGCTCGGCGACCGCGTCGGCGTCGGGAACGGCGATCCCGACGAGCACCTCCCGCACCGCGGCTGCGGCGGCCGCGCTGAGCGCGGCGACCGGGCCCGGGTCGGCCGCCCGATACGCGGCCGGGATGTCGTCACCGCGCAGCGCCGCGACGGTGGCGGCGAGGATCGCCACCACCTCAGCCCCGTCGGCCGCGTGCGCGACGAACCCGGTGTCGGAGTGCGCGAGCACGGCAAGGAAGTCGGCGACGTCGTCGGCGTCGAGCCCGGCGGACAGTACCGGCTGCGCGCCTGCGGCGACGATGCGCTCGGCGGACTCGGCCGCCCACCCGCGTCCGGCCGCACCGGGGTGGACGCGGATCGCGAGCAGGCCGGGCAGCCGGACCGGGTCGCCCGCGGCAAGGGCGAGCGCGTCGGCGAGGTGCTCGAGGGGGCAGTCGACCTCGATCCGCGCAGGCTCCACCGGAACGACAAGCGATTCGGGAGCGAGGTCCAGACGCAGCCACAGCGGGCCGTCGAGGCCGTTCGTGTCGCCGAGCGCGGACGCGGCACGCACCGGCGGACCGACCAGCGCGTCCCGTGCGCGACCACGGGCGCTGTCGGCGTCGGGGCGGGCCCGGGAGATCAGCCCCGCGAACGGGGGCTGGGGTTCGCTGGGGGCGGGTGGTTGCAGGTTGAGCAGGGTGGCCACCGGTCAACGGTATCCCCGGCGCGAACCCTTGCGCGGCCCGCCCCTCTCATCTAACTTAGGCATGGCTAACCTATTGTGACCGCCGCCGCATCTCGGGAATCCACCCCGCGCGGACCGAAAAGGAGCATCATGACCGCCGCCGCAGTCCTCGGCCCGTCCACCGCCGAACGCGTCCGCACCGCCTGCGCTCGCGCCGGGCAGGCGGTCCTCGCCGCCGACGGCAGCGATCCGGTCACCGTCGCGGTCCACCACCTGCGCTCCGGCGGCGACGTCGTCCTCGCCGTCCCGGACGGCACCGCGGTCACCGCGCTGACCTGGCAGGCCGGCCGCGGCGGCCTGCCCGCCGTCCTCGAACTCACCGACCACGCACCGCTCGTCCTGCGCGAACCGGTCCGCTCCCTGGTGTGGCTGCGCGGCAGCCTGCACGCCGTCCCCGCCGAGGCGGTCCGCGCCCTCGCCTCCGCCGTCGCCGCCGACCACCCGGACCCGGCCCTGCTCGACGTCGGCCACACCACCACCCTGCTGCGACTGGTGCTCGACTCCGTCGTCGTCGCCGACAGCCACGGCGCCGAACCGGTGCCGCTCGGGGACCTCCTCACCGCGCCGCTCGACCCGTTCTGGTCGGTGGAGGACTGCTGGCTCGAGCATCTGGAGGCGGGCCACGGCGACCTCGTTCATCAACTGGCGCAGCGCCTTCCGTCGCATCTGCGCCACGGACGGGTCCGCCCACTCGGGCTGGACCGCTACGGCATCCGACTGCGGGTCGAGGGACCGACCGGCGACAACGACGTCCGACTGCCGTTTGGCGAACCCGTCGACGACGCCGCCGGACTGAACCGGGCGCTGCGCATCCTCGTTGGCTGCCCGTTCCTCAACGGCCTGCGCGCCCGACACTGAGGCGCGCCGCGCTCGCGCCTATCGTCGTCACGTGACCCGGCTCGACGACTGGCTCCGGCCGACCCCGCCAACACCGACGGACCCACCACTGGACCCGGCGCAGCGCCGTGCGCTGTGGGTCGAGGTCACGGTCGTCCTGCTGGTCACCTTCGGTCTCAGCGGGCTGTCCGGTGCCCTGTCGCTGATCGAGACCGCGATGGCACCGGGCCAACTGTCCGACCAGTCCGTCGCCCTGAACGCCTCCCGCTCCACCATCGGCTGGATCGACCTCGGCAGGCAACTGCTCGGCATCGCCCGACTCTGCGCGTGGGCGGCACTTGGCCTGTACCTGCTGTGGCGCAGCGGGCTCGGGCCGGAACGGATCGGTCTCGGCCCGCGCCCGCGCTGGCGACGCGACCTGCTGCCGGGTGTCGGACTCGCCGCGCTGATCGGGCTGCCCGGGCTGGTCCTCTACCTGGCCGCGACCGCGGTCGGGGCCAACCTCACCGTGGTCCCCAGCACCGTCGACGACCACTGGTGGCGGCTGCCGGCGCTGGTGCTGTGGGCGCTCGCCAACTCGGCCGCCGAGGAGGTGCTGGTGGTCGCCTACCTGCTCTCCCGGCTGCGGCGACTCGGCTGGAGCGAGAACGCCGCGCTCGGGGCGTCGGCCCTACTCCGCGGCAGCTACCACCTCTACCAGGGCATCGGCGGCGGCCTCGGGAACGTCGTGATGGGCCTGGTGTTCGGCCGGTACTGGCAGCGGACCGGAAAGCTGTGGCCGCTGGTCGTCGCGCACTGGCTGATCGACACCGTCGCGTTCGTCGGCTACACCGTGCTGCACGACCACCTGCCGTGGCTGCCCTGACCGACGTCGACCAGGAATCCGGTGGTCGCCAGTACAGTTTCTTGGGTGAGCGGCGACCACCCCCGATATCGCGACCCCCGTGACCCCGCGGTGGGGCGCGGGGCCGATCCGCGGCGCGGGCACGGTTCGGGGCCCGCACCGCAGGGCGCGGGGCGACCGCAGCCGCACCGGGGCAGCGTGCCGCCGCAGCAGTACCCCGTTCGGCACCCGGACCCCCGTCCGGGCCAGGTCCGCGGCGGGCCCCCGCCGCGGAATCGGCCCGCGCCACCGCCGGAGGGCACACAGGTCATCCGCCGCGACGGCCGCCCCGCCCCGGCGCGGGCGTGGTCCCAGGAACCGGACCCGCGACCGCCCCGCCCCGCGCCGCAACCCCGCCCCAGGGCGGCCTCCGGTCACGCCCCGACCCAGACCCCCCGTCCGTACCCGGAGCGCCGCGCCGGGACCCCGGTCCCGCCGCCGCCACCGCCGCCGCGCCCACGACGCCCCGCCGGCCCACCGCCAGCGGAGCCGGCACCGAGGCGTCGCGCCCGCTGGGGCCGCCGCCTCGGGCTGACGGTGCTGGTGCTGCTGCTGGTCATGGTCGGCTCGGTGGTCTACCTCGACCGCTCACTGAATCGGATCGACGCGCTCGCCGACTATCCAGGACGGATCGCCGATACCCCTGGCACCAACTGGCTGCTGGTCGGCTCCGACAGCCGCGCGGGCCTGACCGCCGAGCAGGACCGGGAACTGGCCGCGGGCGGCGACATCCAGGGCAAGCGCACCGACACCATCATCGTGGTGCACATCCCGAAGAGCGGCGGCGCGACGATGGTGTCCATCCCCCGCGACTCGTACGTCAACATTCCCGGGTGGGGCAGCGACAAGATCAACGCGGCCTTCTCGATCGACGGCGGCGGACCGCAACTGCTGGTGCAGACCGTCGAGGAGGCGACGGGCCTGCGGATGGACCACTACGCGGAGATCGGATTCGGCGGCTTTGCCGGCATCGTCGACGCGATCGGCGGCGTCCACCTGTGCGTGCCGTACCCGATCGACGACCCGCTCGCGGGGATCAACCTGCAGGCCGGGTGCCAGGATCTGACCGGGCCCGAGGCGCTCGGCTTCGTCCGCAGCCGCGCAACCCCGCTCGCCGACCTGGATCGGATGAACAACCAGCGCCTGTTCATGTCGGCGATGCTGGACAAGGCGACGAGTCTGGGCACGATGATCAATCCGCTGCGGTTGTGGCCGATGATCACCGAGGCGGCGGGGTCGCTGCAGGTGGACGAGGACGATCACCTGTGGCACCTGGGCGCGCTCGCCCTGGCGATGCGCGGCGACCTGGTGACGACCACGGTCCCGATCGGCGGGTTCGAGGACGTCGCCGGATCCGGCAACGTGCTGCGCTGGGACCGGGACGCGGCCTCCCGGTTCTTCGATGCGCTGGCCAACGACGAGCCGGTGCCCGCGGACCTGGTCACCACCAACTGATCCGGGGCGACGGTAGGCTCGGCCGCATGTCCGAGACCAGTGAGCGCAGCGAGTTCCACGCCCTTCTCGACGCGCAGATCCGCAACGAGTTCACCGCGTCCCAGCAGTACATCGCGGTCGCGGTGTACTTCGACAGTCACGACCTGCCGCAACTCGCGCAGCGCTTCTACGCGCAGGCGAACGAGGAACGCAACCACGCGATGATGATGATCCAGTACCTCGTCGACAACGGCCTCGACGTCCACGTGCCCGGCGTCGGCGAGGTGGTGACCACGTTCACCTCGGTTCGCGAACCCGTGGAACTGGCTCTGCGGCAGGAGCATACGGTGACCGAGCAGGTGACCGCCCTCGCCCGCACCGCCCGTGACACCGGCGACTACCTCGGCGAGCAATTCATGCAGTGGTTCCTCAAGGAGCAGGTCGAGGAGGTGGCGTCGATGAGTACGCTGCTGACGATCGTCGATCGGGCGGGCGGAAACCTGTTCAACATCGAGGAATTCGTGGCCCGCGAGTTGAACTCGACCGCCGCTCCGGATCCGTCGGCACCGCGGCCCGCCGGCGGACCGATCTGACCGGCTGGGCCACGCGCGCGGCCCCGGCGGGCACCCGGAAAATAGGGTGAACTCAGTTAGGAAACACTGCCCTCAATAAGGTTGCGCTTGGATGCGGAGCGCCCTGACCAGCGTTATTGTCGCTGCCATGCCCACACCGGATGACGCGAACCAGACCAAGTTTCACGCCCTCCTCCACGAGCAGATCCGCAACGAGTTCAATGCGTCGCATCAGTACATCGCGATCGCCGTGTACTTCGACAATGCGGATCTTCCGCAACTGGCGCAGCACTTCTACGCCCAGTCCGTCGAGGAGCGGAATCACGCGATGATGATCGTGCAGTATTTCCTCGACCGGGACATCGAGGTCGCGCTCACCGGTGTCGACCCGGCGCAATCGCACTTCGGCGCCCCGCGGGAGCCGATCGCGCTCGCACTGGCACAGGAGAAGGCGGTCACCGAGCAGATCGTCGCCCTCGCCCGCACGGCCCGCGACGAGGGCGACTACCTCGGCGAGCAGTTCATGCAGTGGTTCCTCAAGGAGCAGGTCGAGGAGGTCGCGACGATGAACACCCTGCTCACCGTCGCGGACCGGGCCGGAACCAACCTGTTCGACCTCGAGGCGTTCGTCGCGCGCGAGATGAATGGCCCCGACGGCTCGGTCGGCGCACCCCCGATCGCGGGCGGCGCGATCTAGTCAGGACCGGACGCCCTCGTAGTAGCCGCGGATGTGGTCCCGGATCCGGTGCTGGGCCAACTGCGGATCCCCGGCCTCGACGGCCTCGACGAGGCCCCGGTGCTCGTGCCGCAGCCGGCTGCAGATGGTCGGCCAGCCCGCCGGGTCGACGCCGCCGACGACGTACGACTCGATGGACGCACGCAGACCCGCCATCATCGCCGCCACCACCTGATTCCCGGCCGCGTCCGCGAGGGCGACGTGGAACTGGGAGTCGAGGATCAGGAACTCCGTCGCGGTGAGCGAAGCGCCGTCCATCGCGTCGAGCAATTCGACGGCCGGGCCGAGGTCGGGCACCGGTCGCTGCGCGGCCAGCGTCCGCATCACCTCCGACTCAAGAATCAGCCGGGTCCGGACCACGTCGTCGACCGGAAACCCTTGCGCTGCAACCTGCATCCGCATCAGCATCGACATTCCCCCGGTGGGTCGGGCGACGATCATCGCGCCAGCGTTCGGCCCGGACCCAGTCTGGGCGCGCAGCAGCCCCATCGCCTCCATCACCCGGAGCGCCTCACGCACCGAGGAGCGGCCGACCCCGAGGTCCGCGGCCAGCGCCCGTTCGCTGGGCAGCCGCTGGCCGGGACGGGCCTCACCGGAGACGAGCATCCGCTCGAGACTGGCCAGCACCTGCTCCCAGGCGCGGGGGGCGGACGGCGGGGACGACAGCGACGACATGGGTGGTCAGCCTAGGCGCCCGCTCATGGCAGCATCCATCCCAGCACCGGCGTCGACTGCAGGTACACCAGCGTGCACAGGATCAGCAGCATGCCGAGGCTGTAGCCGATCACCTTGCGCAGCAACACCGGTTCGCTTCCCGCCTGACCGACCGCGGTCGCCGCGATGGTCAGGTTCTGCGGGCTGACGAGCTTGCCGACGACGCCGCCGGAGGTGTTGGCGGCGACCAGCAGGGTCGGGTCGATCCCCGCATGCTGTCCCGCGGTCTGCTGCAGCTTCGCGAACAACGCGTTGGCGGAGGTGTCGGAACCCGTCACCGCCGTGCCCAGCCAGCCGAGGATCGGCGAGAAGAACGCGAAGACCGCACCGGTGCCTGCCAGCCAGGTACCGATCGCGACGGTCTGCCCGGACTGGTTCATCACGTAGCTCAGGCCGAGCACGGTGGCGACGGTAGCGATGGCAAGGCGCATCTTGACGAGGGTGACGCCGAACGTGGTCGCCGCGGCGCGGACCGACATCGGGAACTGCCCGTTGCTCGTCCAGAAGCGGTAGACGACGGCGACGATGACACCGCAGATCAGCAGCAGGGTGCCGGGGTTCGACAACCACGAGAAGGTGTAGACGGCGCTGGATGCGGGCTCGCCGCTGCCGGTGAGCAGGTTCCCGTACAGGCCGGGCCACTCGACCCGGCGGTCGGTGCCGGACAGCCAGGCGGGCAGGTCGACGCCGAGGGTCCACAGCTTGGCGACACCGAAGACCACCACCACCAGCAGGTAGGGGAACAGGGCAAGGAACACCCGGGACGCACCGAGCGGTTCCGGTTCCACGTGGGAGCGCTGGTCGTCGGGGGTGGTCGGCGCCCAGAAGCGCAGCATCAGCACGGCGGCCGCCAGACCGGCGAGGGAGGCGACGACGTCGGTGAGTTCGTAGGAGAAGTGGCTCGAACACCAGAACTGGGCGAACGCGAAGACCACGCCGGTGACAAGGGCGATCGGCCACACCTGCCGCATGCCGCGACGCCCGTCGACCAGGAAGAGCAGCAGCAGCGGCACGAACAGCGCCAGCACCGGCGTCTGCCTGCCGACGACCGCGGCGATCTCGGTCGCCGGGATGCCGGTCAGGTTTCCGGCGGTGGTGATCGGAATTGCCATGGCGCCGAACGCGACCGGGGCGGTGTTCGCGACAAGGACGGTGACGGCGGCCCGGATCGGTGGCATGCCGAGGGCGATCAGCATCGCGCCGGTGATGGCCACCGGGGCACCGAATCCGGCGAGCGCCTCGAGCATCCCGCCGAAGCAGAAGGCGATCAGCATCGCCTGGACCCGCATGTCGCCGCGGCCGATCGAGTTGAACACCCGCCGCAGGTCCTCGAACCGCCCACTGACGACGGTCAGTTCGTAGAACCAGATCGCGGTGACCACGATCCACATCACCGGGAAGAGCCCGAACGCGATGCCCTGCAGCGCCGACAGCCCGGTCAGCGAGACCGGCATCGAGAAGCCGACGATCGCGACCACCACCGCGACCGCGAGGGCCCCGAGGCCGGCGTACCAGGCCTTGAGCTTGAAACCGGCGAGCAGCACGAAGAACGTCAGCAACGGCGTCAGGCCGACCAGCGCCGAGGCGGTCAGGCTGTGCGCGACGGCGTCGGTGGCCGGGGTGAAGGTCACCGCCAGGTGGTCGATTGCCACATGAAACTCCTGGGACGGCGCCGCTGGTGGCGGCGGGTTTCGTCGTGACTGTGTGGTCAGACCACAGCAAGGTACACCATGACCGGGGTCACAATCGAGCTCCGAGTCGGAATCGTTGCCGATCTTGCGAAAACGCGTTGACCGTGGGTTACTGTGGTCTGACCACAACGACGACTGCGGAGATCTCCATGCGAATCGCGCTGTTCGCCACCTGCATCGGGGACACGATGTTCCCCGACGCCGCCCGAGCCACCGCACTGCTGCTGACCCGGCTCGGCCACGAGGTGGTGTTCCCACCCGGCCAGACGTGCTGCGGCCAGATGCACGTCAATACCGGGTATCAACCCGACGCGCTGCCCCTGGTGGCGAACTATGCCGACGAGTTCGGTGACGCCGCGATCGACGCGGTCGTCGCCCCGTCCGGGTCCTGCGTCGGGTCGGTGCGACACCAACACGAGATCGTCGCCGCCCGGTACGGCGGGGTTGCGCTGCGCGAGCGGGTCGAGACGGTCAAGGCCAAGACCTACGAGCTGTCCGAACTGCTCGTCGACGTGCTCGGGGTGACCGACGTCGGCGCCTGGTTCCCGCACCGCGTCACCTACCACCCCACCTGTCACTCGCTGCGCATGCTGCGGGTCGGCGACAAGCCGCTGCGGCTGCTGCGGGCGGTCCGCGACATCGACCTCGTCGAACTCCCGGAGGCCGACTCCTGTTGCGGCTTCGGCGGCACCTTCGCGCTCAAGAACGCGGAGACGTCCACCGCGATGCTCGCCGACAAGATCCGCAACGTCGCGGCCACCGGAGCCGAATCCCTTTGCGCCAGTGACTCGTCCTGCCTGATGCACATCGGCGGTGGGATGTCCCGGTTGCAGATGGGCACCCGCACCATCCACCTCGCCGAGATTCTCGCGTCCACCCCGCCGAAGGAGCCCGCATGACCACCGTCGGCCTCGGACTCCCCCCCGTCCCGCCCCGTGCGCCGCAGGGAGTCGGGTTCCTCCGCGGCACCGAGACCTTCCCGAAGGCCGCGCACCACGAGCTGGCGGACGCGCAGCTGCGCCGCAACATCGGCAAGGCCACCCACACCATCCGTGCCAAAAGGCTGGCGGTCACCGGCGAACTGCCGGACTGGGAGGAGTTACGCGACAGCGGTTCCGCGATCAAGTCCGACGTGATGAACCGACTACCGGAGCTGCTCGAGCAGCTCGAGGCCGCGGTGGTCGCGCGCGGCGGAGTCGTGCACTGGGCCGCCGACGCGAACGAGGCCAATGCGATCGTCACCGACCTGATCCGGGCAACCGGCGCCACCGAGGTGATCAAGGTGAAGTCGATGGCCACCCAGGAGATCGAGCTCAACGAACATCTCGAGGCCAACGGCATCACCGCATACGAGACCGACCTCGCCGAGCTGATCGTCCAACTCGGACATGACAAGCCGTCGCACATCCTGGTGCCGGCAATCCACCGGAACCGTTCGGAGATCCGGGAGATCTTCCTTCGCGAGATGGCCGGCGTGGACCCGGACCTCGACGCGGAACCAGCCCACCTGGCGGCTGCGGCACGAAAGTTCCTGCGGCACAAGTTTATGACCGTGCCCGTCGCGGTGTCGGGAGCGAACTTCGGGATCGCCGAGACCGGCACCCTCGGCGTCGTCGAGTCCGAGGGCAACGGCCGGATGTGCCTGACCATGCCGCAGACCCTCATCACGGTGATGGGCATCGAGAAGGTGCTCCCCCGGTACGCGGACCTGGAGGTATTCCTGCAACTGCTGCCGCGGTCCTCGACCGGTGAGCGGATGAACCCGTACACCTCGATGTGGACCGGCGTGACGCCAGGCGACGGCCCGCAGGCCTTCCACCTGGTCCTGCTCGACAACGGACGCACCGCCGCGCTCGCCGACTCGATCGGCAGGCAGGCCCTGCACTGCATCCGCTGCTCGGCGTGCCTGAACGTGTGCCCGGTGTACGAGCGCACCGGAGGACACGCCTACGGCTCCACCTATCCCGGGCCGATCGGCGCGGTACTGACCCCGCAGCTCGCCGGGATGGACGCGGACGACGACCCGAACGCCAGCCTGCCGTTCGCGTCCAGCCTCTGCGGCGCCTGCTTCGACGCCTGCCCGGTGAAAATCGACATCCCGTCACTGCTCGTCGAACTGCGTCACCAGAAGGTCGAGCAGGCCGGGTTCGGTGCGGAGAAGGCAGCGATGCGGGCGGCGTCGATCGCGATGAGTTCGGCGCGGCGATTCACGGTGGCGCAGAAGGCCGCGGGCCTCGGGCGGCTGGTCGCCGGGAAGAAGGGGAAAATCTCCACGCTGCCCCCACCGCTGAACGGCTGGACCGCGGCCCGCGACCTCCCCGCGCCCCCGAAGCAGACGTTCCGGCAGTGGTGGGAGTCCGCGGAGGGCCGGTCGGCGATGGACGCCGCGCGAGCGGAGGGACGGGAATGAGCGCGCGCGAGACGGTCCTCGCCCGGATCCGGGACGCACAGAAGCTGGCTCCTCCTGCACCGCAAGATATTCCGCGGGCGTACCGGACCGGGCGAACCATGCCCGACGGCGACCGCATCGACCTGCTCGTTGACCGTCTCGTCGACTACAAGGCGCACGTCCATCGGTGCGCCGCAGCCGAGGTCGCCGACACGATCACCCGGGTGCTCGGCGAGATCGGCGCGCACCGCGTCGGAGTTCCTGCCGGGCTTGATGATTCGTGGCTGTCGACCTTCGGCGGCGAGGTGCAGGTGGACTCGTCCGAGACCCCCGCGCCACGGCTGTCGGAACTGGACGCGGTCGTGACCGCGTCCACCGTCACCGCCGCGGAGACCGGCACCATTTTCCTCGACGGCAGCCCCGACCAGGGCCGCCGCGCCCTGACCCTGGTCCCGGACGTGCACCTGTGCGTCGTGACCGTCGACAGCGTCGAGGTCGGGGTCCCGGAGGCTCTCGCGCGCCTGGTTCCGGAACGGCCGACCACCCTGATCAGCGGGCCGTCGGCCACCTCCGACATCGAGCTCGAGCGGGTCGAGGGCGTCCACGGCCCGCGCACCCTGCACGTCGTCATCGCTGGATAGGCGCTCCGCGCCCGTGAGTCTTTCTGGCCCACAAGGGGGCCAGAAAGACTCACGGGCGGCGGAGCCGCCTACCGCAGGGTGACCTGGCGGCCGCGGAGTCCGTCGCGGGCGCGGCGCTCGTCGGAGTTCAGCGGGGCGTCGACGGCGAGGGCCTGCGCGAGGCGGTCGCCGAGGTCCGCGGTGGCGGCCGCCCATTCCTGGGCGTGCTTCTCCGGGTCGAGGTCGAAGACCGGCACCAGCAGGCCGTGGGTGCGGAACGACCCGGCGTACCGGGAACCCTCACCGAGGTGCAGGCCGCCCGCGGCGTGCACCCGGGCCAGGGCCAGCATCAGCTGATCCTCGTCCTCGGGGCGAACCCACCGCAGGTGCGCCTTCTCCCCCGCGTCCACCCACCAGGCGGCGACGACGCCGTCCGCCTCCAACCGCGCCGACGGCATGATCACCGAATTGGCCTGCTCGACGGTGGCCGCGACCTCCGGCGCCGGGGTGACACCCGCCGGGATCCACCAGTTGAAGTCCTGGTGCACGGTGACGTCCAACGCGGCAGCGGGGTCGATCACATCGGCCAACCGCGGCCCGTCGGCCTGCGGGTTCGCCGCGGTCAGCGACTCCCCCGGCGTCGCCGTCTGCGCCCAGTGGGCCGCGGCACCGAGGTCCGCCGCCAGGTCCGGGGACTGCGACTGCACCTGCAACCCGACGAAGCCGACGCCGGCGGTGCCGGCCGCTGAAGTGGCCTGCTCCTCGTCGCGCACCAACGCGGCGACCGCACCCGGCAGCACCGTCGCGACGACGACCGAACGCTCCTCCGACCGCACCGGCAGCGGCGCCGTCGCCGACGGGACGAACTCGCGCAGCGCGATCAGGTCGCACTCGGCGGCGAGCCCCTCGAACGGCCGCGGCACCGCCGTCGACGCGGCCGCCTCCTGCTCGGCTCGCCGCTCGGCGAGCTTGGCGGCGCGGTTGCTGCCCGGCTTCGGACCACTGTTTCGTTTGCTCTTACCCACGTCGGGAAACCTACACGCACCCGCCGCATCGCTCCGGCTGCTCAGCCGTCGAGCCACCCCTTGGTGCGGCCGGGATGGTTCGTCGCGATCCACCCGACGCCGAGATCGCGGCACAGTTCGACGTCGTCCCGCTCGTCCACCGTCCAGCAGTAGGTGGCCCGGCCCGCGGCGGCGGCCCGGTCGACGAGGTCGGGATGCTCGCGCAGCGTCCGGATCGACGGGCCGACCGCGGTCGCGCCGACGGTGGTCGCCGCACCACCCCCGAGATACCGGGACGCCTCCCCGAGCAGCACCGTCGGCAGCAGCGGCGCGGCCCGGCGGATCCGCCACACCGCGGCCGCCGAGAACGACATGATCACCGCCCGCGAATGATCGGCGGACACCGGGGCTGACAGGCCGAACCGGGACAGCTCGGCGAGCACCTTGCTCTCGACCAGCCCGCCGTAACGCACCGGATGCTTGGTCTCGATGAAAAGCTTGGTCGGGGCCGGGTGGTCGAGGACCAGGGTGATCAGTTCGGCGAGGGTCAACACCGGTTCCCCGTTGCCGCCGAAGTCCAGGGCGGACAGGTGGCGCAGGGTCATCTCGCTGACCCTGCCGGACCCGGAGGAGGTTCGGTCGACGGTGCGATCGTGCACGCACACCAGGTGACCGTCCCGGGTCAACCGGACGTCGCATTCGAGCCCGTCGGCGCCCTGGTCGAGCGCGAGTTCGTATGCGGCGAGGGTGTGCTCGGGCAGCGCCGCGGAGGCACCGCGGTGCGCGACGACGAGGGGGCCCCGGCGATCCGGGCTCATGTCGTCACCAGCCACCGGACGGCGGAGCGGGGTCGGCCCGCGAGGTCGAGTCGGTCGACGTGCCGCGTCACAATCAGGGTGAGCGTCGCGACCGCGGCAGCCACCAGGTTCACCAGCACCGCCAGCAGCACCCCGTTGGCCCGGCCCTGCAGGGAATCGTGTGAGCGCCAGGCGAACGCGACGATCAGCAACGCCCCACCGAGCGCCCAGGTCGCCCACCAGATCCGGACCAGCGCCCGCAGTCGGGAGTCGGGTCCGGCCAGTTCGGTGAGGAACACCCCGGGCCAGACCAGGTTCGCCACCGGAATCAGGCAGCCCGCCGCGATCGAGGTCGGCGACCGCGGATCGGTGCGGCCCGCCGCCCGCCACGCGTCCCGGCGGGCGCCGAGCAGCCAGGCGACCGAAGCGGCCGCGGCCGCGAAGGCCACCAACGGCGCCATCACCCCGGCCGTGAAGACCAGGCCGTCGGAGACGACGAGCATCGTCGGGGAGATCAGCGTGGTCCGGTTGCGCAACAGCAGGACGTAGCGGAACAGTTCGGCGGCCGCGCCGAACACGAACAGCAGGGCGGTCGCGGTGAGCAGGGTCGGCGCCAGCTCCGCGAGCCGTTCGGTGCGGGTCGCCTGCTCCTCGGCCGTGGCCGGTGGCTGATCCGTCAGACCCCACCGGGGCGGCTGCGGGTAGGACGGTGTCCGGTCCGGACCTGCGGTGTGGTTCGGCGGGGTGCGGGGCGCCGTCGCCGGTGAGCGGGCGATCCAACGGAAGTTCCGGCGGGACGCGGGCTCCGGGTGCCCGGTCAGCGTCGGGGAAAGCAGCACCCCGCGGCACCCCGGACACCATTGGGCAGGCGCGCCGACGACGGGCCAGCGTGCGGCGCAGCGGACACAGACCTGGACGGCGCTCATCTAGTAGATCTTCGCCGACCTGTCGTCGTCCGCGACGAGCGGTCGACCGGCCTGCTGCCAGGCCACCATGCCGCCGGTGACGCCGACCGCGTCGAAGCCGCACTCATTGAGGTAGGTGACGACGGTGATCGAGCGGCCGCCGGACCGGCACACCACGTACACCTCGGCGTCGATGTCGATCTCGTCCCGCCGAGCGGGCACGTCGGACATCGGGATGTGCAGGGCGTCGGGCGCGTGGCCGTCGGCCCATTCGGTGTCCTCGCGGATATCGAGCAGCACCGCCGCGGCGTACGGTTTCGGTGTCGGGCCGGATCGGCTCCCCCGGGCCTTGCAAAGAATTCACGATGACAGAGAGTATGGTCCGCCGGTCCGACACCCGGTGCACGCGGGACTCCTTGCCGACGCCGCGGACACGCGCGGAGCAGTCACGGATACGCTGTACTCGGCAGGGTTTCGGCGCACGAGCACCAGATGGAGGGGCCACCCGGATGGGTCTGTTCAAGAAACGCAAGTCGCGCGCGACCCGGCGCGCCGAGGCCAAGGCACTCAAGCACAAGGCGAAGCTCGAGGCCAAACACGGCGCCCGCAACGAACGCAAGAAGCTGCGGACCGAGGCGAAGTCCGCGAAGAAGATCGAAAAGGCGCAGGTCGCGACCCTGAAAGCGCAGGAGAAGGCGGCGTCCCGGTCCGGTGTCAGCGTCGCCCAGGTGCGCCGCTACCTCGGCATCGCACGGCTGCTCACCCCGGTCCTCGCGCCGCTCGCCTACCGCGGGGCCGTCCTGGTCCGCGGCAAGCTCGACCAGCAGAAGGCGAACCGGATGGGCATCGCCGCCGAGGACCTCGGCGCCTACACCGGGCACGGCGCGCGGCTCAGCGCCCGGATCGCCGGGGCCGAGCGGACCACGAACGAGATCTCGGCCCGCTTCCCGGACGCCGAGACCACCTCGTTCCTCGCCGGCGTCCGCGGCCGTCTCGGCGAACTCGAGACCGCGGTCCACGCCGCCGAGCAGATGCCCGCGCAGCGTCGCAAGGCCGCGCACCACGCGGTCGCCGCCGAACTCGACGGCGTCGAGGCCGACCTCCTCGCCCGACTCGGCGTCCGCTGACCCGATCGGTTCCCCCGTGCCGTCGACCAGTGCCCGCGACGCCGCCACCCTGCGTGGCGGCGCGGTCGGCGCGCTGACGGCGGCGCTCGCGGTCGCCGGACACGGCGTCGGTGGGGGCGGCCACCCGACCTCGGCGGCGCTGACCCTGCTCGTCCTGTGCTGCGGAGGCGTCGGTGCGGTGGCCGGGGGCGTCGCGGGCAGCCACCGCGGTGGCCGCCTCTCCCTGGTCGCGGCGCTGGCGGGGGGACAGCTCGCCGGGCACCTGGCCCTGTCGACGACCCTGATCCACGAGCACGCGGGCCAGGGACCCCGCGCGGTCCCGATGCTGGCCGCGCACGCGGCGGCGACGTTGGTGTGCGCGGCGCTGATCCTGGCCGCGGAGAAGCTGTACGGGCCGATCACCCGGGTGCTGCGGATCGTGCTGCGCGGCCCGACACCCGACCCCCGGCCCGAGCCGGGGCGCCGCACCCCGCCGGAGCCGGAGACGCTCCCGCATCGACTACTCCACCATGCCCTCTCGAGACGGGGACCCCCGGTCACGGCCTGACCAGCCGACGACCCGATCTCCCCGAAACGAAAGAGACAAATGAACATCCGTACCTCCCGCGCCGTGCTCACCGCGTGCGCGACCGCTGGCCTGCTGCTGTGCGGGTCCGGTGTCGCCACCGCGCACGTGTCCGTCGCGGCCCCCGACGCCGCGCAGGGCGGCTACACGGTGCTGACCTTCAAGGTGCCCACCGAGTCCGAGACCGCCGGAACCACCCGCCTCGAGGTCACCCTGCCGAACCTGAAGTCCGCGCGCACCGAACCCATCCCGGGCTGGACCTCGCAGGTCGTCAAGGACCCGTCCACCGGGGAGGCCACCTCGGTGACCTGGACCGCCGACCCCGGTGTGTCCGTCGGCCCCGGCCAGTTCCAGCAGTTCGCGCTGTCGGCGGGGCCGCTCCCCGAGACCGAGACGGTGTCGTTCGACACGGTGCAGACCTACAGCGACGGCGAGGTCGTCGCCTGGAACCAGCAGCCCGGCGCGGACGGCGCCGAACCGGACAAGCCCGCCCCGAGCCTGACGCTGAGCGCGGCCGCCGCCCCCGGCGACGCGCACGGCGCAGCCGCGGCCGCCGACACCGCCGTCGACGCCACCGACAGCACCGCCCGCTGGCTCGGCGGCATCGGCCTGCTCCTCGGCGCGCTTGGCGCCGCCCTCGGGCTCGGCGCCACGATCCGGAGCAGGCGCTCATGAGCGCCCGGATCCGGATCCTGGTGCTCGGCGCGTTGACCGCGCTGGCCGCCGTCCTCGGTGTCGGGGTCGCCGGAGCGCACTCCGCGGTGACCGGCTCCGATCCCGAGGCCGGGGCGCAGGTCACGGCGGGTCCCGACCGGGTCACGCTGACCTTCAACGAGCCGGTGCAGAGCAGTTTCGCGACCCTGACCGTGGTCGGTCCGGACGGCAACCTGTGGTCGAAGGGTGATCCGGTGGTGTCCGGGTCGACGATCAGCGTTCCCGTCGGGGAACTCGGCCCGACCGGCGAGTACACGATCGCGTACCGTGTCACGTCCGCGGACGGGCACCCGGTGAGCGGCACCAGCAGGTTCACCCTGACCGTCGAGGGCACCGGCACGCCCGGTCCGAAGCCCGGCGGGCAGGCAGCGACCGGTACCGACGACACGTCCGATCAGTCCTGGCTGATCTGGGTTCTCGTCGGGGCAGCGGTCGTGGTGTTCGGTGGCGGGTTGGCGTTCGCATTGCGCAAACCCGGCAAGTGACAGGCACGTCCGGCGCCCGCGCGTCCGTCCGGCGGCCTCGGCTGCCGGGCGGGCGCGCGGGCACGGCGTGCCTCGTCGCCGCCCCCGCCGGTGTCGCGCTGGCGTGGCTGCTCGCGACCCCGGAGGCCCCGGACCCGGCGGCCGCGGTCCGCGCACTGTCGGACCTGCTCGGATCGACCGTGCTCGGCCTGTGCGTCCTCTCCTGGCTGCAACGCGACGACCGGCGCCCCGCGGTGCCGCATGCCCGGCTGTGGCGTCCGCTGTCGGTCACCGCGGCGGCGTGGGCGGCGACCGAACTCATCCTGCTGGTCGCCGCGGCATCCGAGGTCGCGGTCGGGGCGCTGACCCCGGCCGCATTCGGACGGTTCGTTGGCGGCATCAGCGTCGGGCAGGTCGGGGCGGCGACGGTGCTGTGCGCCGCCGCGGTCGCGGTCGCGGCGGCGCTCGGCCACCGCAGCGACTCCACCCGGTCGGTGACGCCGGTGGCCGCGGTCGCCGCCGTCGCGCTGCTCGCCCGGCCGGTGACCGGGCACATGTCCGCGCAGGTCCTCGGGTCGGTGCTGGTGGCAGCCCACGTCCTCGCGGCGGCGCTGTGGTTCGGCCCGCTCGTCGCGATGGCGTGGCTGCTGCGTGGCCGCAGCCCGTGGGCGACACTGCTCCCGCGCTATTCGACGCTGGCATGGAAGTGTGTCGCGGTCCTCGCGGTGACCGGGATCGTCGACGGCGCCGTCGCGCTCGGCGGCCCGGGCGCGCTCGTCGACACCGGCTACGGCCGGATCCTGCTCGCCAAGGCCGTCGCGCTGGCCGGCCTGGCCGCGCTCGGCTGGTGGTGGCGGCGCACCTGGGTGCCCGCCGCCGCGACCCACCGTGCCACCGAGCGGGAGTCGTTGCGACGCTCGGCAATCGAGGTGGTCGCCCTCGCAGTGGTGTTCGGCCTCGCCGCAGGCCTCGCCACCACCGGTTGAGGTCCGGCGCCGCGACGTCGTTTATTCCCAGGACAATTCCGGCTGGGCCGAAGCGCCAGTGGAATCACGGTTGCGCTGGCGGAGCGTCTTTGTGTGCCGCGGCATACAGAACCGCGGACAGCCGGACGAGTTCGCCTCGGTCGTTCTCGCTGAGCTGTGTGAAGACTTCCTGCTCGACCCGATCGAGGACCCGGTCACTCTCGGCAAGCAGCTTTCGACCGGCATCTGTAATCGCCACGATCTGCCGTCGCCGGTCCTTGGGGTCTCGTTGACGGACGACGTATCCGCCGTTCTGAAGTCCATCCAGGTACGCGACGATGTCTCCCGGATCGAGGACGACACGACTGGCAAGCATCTTCTGGTGAGCCGGGCCCAACTCTTCGAGCGTGCTCAGGATCGCATGTTGGTTGGGTAGGAGTCCGACCCGAGCGAGCGCGTCTGCGTACAACTGCCTGACTCGCAGCGCGGCACGGACGAAGACGAATCCCGGACGTCGCGCCAGCCGATGGGTGTACTGGGGCGTGCTCATGCCCCAATTATAGGTCTACCTAATCTTTACCAGGCCCAACGATATGTGCGGGTGAGCATTCACAGGAGCGGTGTCGAGAACGCCAGGCGACGACTTCCCGCCGCGAAGCGCTGTCCTTGGCATTGCTCCAGCATTGGCCGACCGGTCGCCATTGTTGCCTGCGGGGAAGCAGTGGTCTACACCGTTCTGGTGTCTGATTCCTGCTCTCTGAGGCGGTCCAGTCCCGCGGGAATCCTGTCGGCCGGTTCCTCGTGGCGGCGGGGCGGCGGGACGCGGCGGGGGTTGATCAGGAGCAGGGTGGTGACCACCGCGAGGGCGGAGAGCAGGGCGGACGCGGCGAGAACGGCTCGGGTGCCGTCGGTGACCGCTTGCGGGTCGGCGCCGCCGTACAGGGTGTAGACGGCACCGAGCGCTGCGGTGCCGACACCGGCGCCAATGGAGGCCAGGGCGGACACGCTGCCAGCGACCATGCCGACCCGTTCGGGAGCGGTGACGTTGACCGCGACTGCCATCACGGGAGCCCCGGCGATGCCGCCGCCAGCGCCCCACGCCAGGAGAGGAACGAGGAGCACCCACCACGCAGTGTCGGGAGTGATGAGCAGCGCGAGTGCGATGAGTCCGGCGCCTTTGAGCGCGTAACCGAGGCCGATCACCAGGCCGGGCGCCCAATAGCTGAGCAGTTTGGAGCCGACCATTCCGGTGATCATCTGCGCGATGAAGATCGGGGTCATCAGCAGACCGGCGGCAATCGGGCTCAGGCGCAGGGCATCGGCGAAGTAGAGGACGAGGTAGACCGTGCCGCCGATGGTCAGCACCCGAGAGAGGAACACCGCCAGCATCGCCCCGCTGAAGGCGGGCTGGGCGAACAACCGCAGTTCCAGCGTCGGGGATGACACACGAAATTGCACCACGATGAACGCCGCCAGGAGCACAACAGCGACGACCAACAGCGCAGCGTCCTGGCTACTCCACGGCCCCTCGGGGCGGAGCATGAGCATGGTGGCCGAGCCCAGGCCGGCCATCAGCAGCAGGCTGCCGAGCCAATCCGGCCCGGCATCGGGGGTGGCCGCCTGTGGTGTACGGGGGAGCACCCGAGCAGCCAGCGCGAAGGTCGCGACGCCCAGCGGCAGGTTGATCGCGAAGATCGCCCGCCACCCGAAGGCGTCGATCAAGACTCCGCCCAGCGTGGGGGCGAGCAGCCCGGCCGCGGTCACGAAGGACCCCCAGGCGCCGATGGCGAGGTTGCGTTCCTCGCCGGCATAGCGGCCGGCCAGCAGCGGAATGCCGTTGACCATGATGACCGCCGCCCCGGCGCCCTGAATCACGCGGGCCACGTTCAGGAACCACAGCGTCGGTGCGAGTGTCGCGGCCAGGGATGCGAGGGTGAAGACCACGATCCCGGAGAGAAACAACGACCTGCGGCCCCACCGGTCCGACAGGCTTCCGACAACCTGGGTGAGCGCCCCCATCGCGACCATGTAGGTCACCACCACCGACTCGGCAGAGGCCCCAGCGGCAACATCGGAGCTGATCAACGGTAGCCCGAGCGCGACGATCGTGATGTCGATGACCACCAGCCCGGTGGAGGCCATGACCAGTGCAAGGACACCGCTGAACGGTGGCAGGCGGCGGGACTTCTCGGCTGTCATGCGGTCCTCGGCTTCTCGGTGTGCGGTGAAGGGTTGCCTTACTCATCGTGGGTCGTCGGAAGATAAAAGTCAACGCATGTGAAGTTTAGTGAGGAAGCCCTACGATGGGGCCATGGCCAGCTCGCAGCGTCGCCGTCCAGCCACCCGCAAGGGTCGTCCCGTGCTGACCCGCGAGATCATCGGAGCCAAGGCACTGGAGATGGCTGGCGCAGAAGGATTCCGGTCGATCACGATGCGCGCGCTGGCCGCTGAGTTGGGCGTGACCGTGCGGGCGCTCTACAACTACGTCGAAGATCGTCAGGAGGTCATCGACCTGGCCGTCGGGCTGATGATCACCGCCTGGAACCCGCCGGAGCTGAACCCCGACGCGTGGGAAGCCTCGGTCACGGACTACGCCACCTCACTGCGCGAGCTGTACCGCCGCTGGCCACGAGCTCTCCTGGTCGCCCTGGATGAGGATGCGCCGCCAGCCTCGATCCATCCCAACCGACTGATCCAGCTCGACCGATTCCTAGCCTTCCTACGCGCCGTCGGCCTCAGCCTTCCTGCCGCACTCGACGTGCATCGTCACCAGGCACTGCTCATCCTCGCCTTCGCGCTCATGGTCGACCACCGCACCGATCCGTCCGATGGCGTTGACGAAGCGGAACGGGCCCCGCTCGTCCCCGAAATGTGGCTGACCGAGCACTCTGATCTGGACATCCCAGTGCTCCGGGAAGCCTCCACGTTCCCCACGCCCACCCCCGACGAACAGTTCGAGACCCTCGTCGGCACCGTCATCACACAGATTCGATGGCACCTCCGAACCGCGCGTTAACGTGCGGACACTGACTACCGCGAGACACCCCTGCGAATCGCGCTACTCGTTCGAAATTGGCGTCGGCGGGGTGTGCATGCCGATCCCGGGATGTCGGTGGTGGTTGCAGGTGTGCACGAACTCGTCCATGAACTCGCGGATCTCAGATGACAACCCGCATTCGGAGGCAGTGTTCAGACCGGCAATACAAACCGGAGCTCCCTGATCTATTTGAATCACCGTTCTAGACAAGGGAATTCATAATTCTGTTTACCGAGTGATACAACCACGAGCGCCGCCACACCGGCATCGAGCGACGCCCGCCCGCCGACATCCACTTCGTTAGGCAGCGGACAAGGCCGCCGATCGTCGGCGGGTGCTTAATGCTGCCCGAGCCAAGCATCCGCACCGCTGCGGCACCACGACTACGCCGAAGATCCTGGACCTACCCGATACGGCAAGTAGGCAATCGCTGGCATTGCCAATGATTGGCGCACCTGTGTACTGTCCTCTCATGTCGACCCGGACTCCGGAGATCCGCCGCGCGGCCGCCCCACACGAGCGGCCCAATCGAGAGTGAGAGAGCGATGATTCAGGAACTGTCGTACATCGGAATCGGCTCGCCACGCGCCGACGAATGGCGGAGGTACGGCACCGGTCTCCTCGGGGCGATGCTCGCCCCCGATGGCCCGGACGGCGCGGTACGACTCGCCGTCGACGACATCAACTACCGTATCGCCGTCCACCCCGCCGAGAAGAACGACTTCCGCTATGCCGGTTGGGGTGTGGCCAACGAGACCGATCTGCATGCCTTCGTCGCGCACCTCGAATCCCACGGCGTGGCGGTGCACTGGGGAGACCCGCAGTTGCTGCGCGAACGCCAAGTAGCAGGATTGGCCTGGTTCGAGGATCCGTGGGGAATCCGCCACGAACTGAGCTGGGGAAAGGCGGCGACACCACTATCGTTCTCAACCGGACGGACCATGCGAGGCGGGTTCGTCACCGGAGACCAGGGCCTCGGCCACATCGTCTTCCAAGTCCCCGACATCGAGAAGGCCAACGAATTCTACGTCGACATCCTCGGATTCCGCCTATCCGACCGCATCACCAACAAGCACTTCAACGTCCGCTTCTACCACGTCAACGGGCGTCACCACTCGCTCGCCTTGTCCGAGTTCCCGGGCCACGTCGGCTTCAACCACCTCATGCTCGAGGTCGAGCACATGGACGACCTCGGCCGGATGATCGACCTGCTCGACGACCACGACGTCGACGTCATGCAATCCCTCGGCCGCCACACCAACGACCTGATGACCTCTGTCTACATCGGCAGCCCATCCGGCCTGCAAATCGAGTACGGGTACGGCGGACTGACCGTCGACGACCTCAGCTGGATCGCCCGCACATACACCCGGCCGAGCTACTGGGGCCACAAGCTCTCCGAGGTCGCGAAGACCCAGCTACCGGGCATCGTCACACCGCTCGTCACCGCAGAGAATTGAACCCGCTGTCTGGTAACCGCCGGCCACTCGGCGAGTTGCGGGCGGACAGGCAGCGTGTCACCTTCCAATGCAACGGTATTCATCGGCGCTAGGGTCGGCGGGTCCGGACATGTAGTGCGGTCGCGCTCACCAACCCGAGCGCGAGGAACCCCGACGCCGCAAACAGCGAGATGCGGGTCGCGTCACCGAATCCCTCGGCGAGCGCGGACGTCGCCTCCGGACCGGCGGGGCCGAGCCGACCGGTCTCGCCCTGTTCCCGCAGGCCCTCGATGGTGCCGCCCGCCGAGTCGCGGGTCGCGGTCACCAACTGCTCCTGCACCGGCGCAGGCACCGCCGTGACCGGCTCAAGCCGGTCGGTCAGCGTGTGCGCCAACGACACCGACAGCACCGCGCCGACGATCGCCGACCCGAGCGCGGACCCCAACTGCCGGAACATGCTTTGCGTTGCCGAGCCCTCACCGGACTTCTCCGGCGGGATGTCGGCGAGCACCGTGCCGGTCAGCTGCGCCGACGCCAACCCCAGGCCCGACCCGTACACCGCGAGCAGCACCGCCAGCACCCACGGTGAGACGGTCGACGAGACGAACAGCGCCACCACCGCGACCCCCACCGCCTCGAGCGCCAACCCGAGGATCACCACCCGCGTCGGGCCCATCGCGGCAGCCAGATGCCGGGCTGCCGCACCGGAGGCGAACGCCCCCAACGCCATTGCGGCCAACACCACGCCCGCGCCCATCGTGGTCAGGCCGAGCGCGTTGACGAGGAACAGGGGCAGCACCAGCAGCAGGCCGAACTCGCCGATCGCGACCGCCAGCGCCGTCAGGTTGCCCCAACTGAACGTCGGCACCCGGAACAGGCTCAGGTCGAGGATCGCCGACCGGTGGCTGCCCACGGCCCGGTGCCGTTCCCAGCACACGAACAGCACCAGCGCGGTCACCCCGACCGCGGCAGCGACGGGGACCACCGACACCGGGGCGTCGACGGGCCAGCTGAATCCGAGTACCTCAAACTCGGCGATCGGTGTCCACCAGCCGAGGCTCTGCCCCTCGATGAGCGCGAAGATCACGCCACCGAAACCGATCACGCTCAGCAGCAGGCCGTCGACATCGAGGCCCGGCGCCGTGATCGTCGCGCGGGTCTCCCGGACCGTCAGCAGCGCACCCACCAGAACCGCCGCGCCGATCGGAAGATTCACCACGAAGATCCACGGCCACGTGAAGGCGGTGGTCAGCCAGCCGCCGAGCAGTGGGCCGATCGCCGCCATTCCGGAGATCACCGCGCCCCAGACCGCGAACGCGATCACCCGGTCCCGGCCGCGGAAGGTGGCGTTCACGCTCGACAGCGTCGTTGGCAGCACGAACGCCCCGCCGACACCCTGCACGACCCGGGCGGCGATCAGCGCCGCCGCACTCCCGGCGAGCGCGGCAAGCAGGCTGCCGGCCATGAACACCACCACGCCAGCGATGAACATCGCGCGCCGCCCCAGGCGGTCGCCGAGACGGCCCGCCGTCAGCAGCAGCGCCGCGAACACCACCGAATAGACGCTGTTCACCCACTGCGCGTCGGTCAGGTCCATGTCGAGGTCGTCGATGATCACCGGCAACGCGACGCCGACGATCGTGCCGTCGACGACGATCATCGACAGCCCGGCGGCCAGCACCCCCAACCCGATCCACGCCCGCCGATCCGCTCCCGGTTCGGTGCCGACCTCCGACGCCATCACGCCTCCCCAGATCGCGGTCCGAAGGCCGCGACCGCGCCCTCCCCCTCGATCTCACCAGCGATCCGCCGGTCCCGCAGCGCTCAGGGGTTACCGCCCGGGGAGATACCTCATCACGGCGATGAACGGGGCGAGCACCTTCGCCCAGATCTTCGGCGGAAGTCCGCGCGGCCCACCGAGATTGAGCACCCGGGTGGTTGCGACGGTCTGCGCCTCGGTGTACTTGAGCAGCCCGTCGAGGCCGTGCCGCCTGCCGACGCCGGACACCCCCATGCCACCCATCGGGGCTGCGGTGCTGCCCCAGGCCGGGGCATACCCCTCGTCGACGTTGACGGTGCCCGCGCGGACCCGGGCGGCGATCGCCTCGCCCTCCGCCTTGGTGCCCGCCCACACGCTGGCGTTGAGCCCGTACTCGGTGTCGTTGGCCTTCACGATGGCCTCCTCGACGTCCGCGACCGGGTAGATCGACACCAGCGGACCGAACGTCTCGGTGCGGGCGCATTCCATCTCGTCGGTGACGCCGGTCAGCACCGTCGGCTCGTAGAACAGCGGTCCGAGGTCGGGCCTTGCCTTGCCGCCCGCGACGACGGTCGCGCCCTTGGCGACGGCGTCGTCGACGTGCCCGGAGACGGTTTTGACCTGGGATTCGGAGACCAACGAGCCCATCTCGATCCCGAACTCGTAGCCCGGCGCCAGCGTCATCTTCCGGACCCGCTCACCGAACAGTCGGGTGAACTCGGCGGCGATCGACTGCTCGACGTAGATCCGCTCGATCGAGATGCACAGCTGCCCGGAGTTGGAGAAGCAGGCCCGCACCGCGGCGTCGGTGACCTCGCGCAGGTTCGCGCCCTTGGCGACGATCATCGGGTTCTTGCCGCCCAGCTCCGCGGAGAAGCCGATCAGCCTGCGACCGGCCTGCTCGGCGAGCAGCTGCCCGGTGGCGGTGGAGCCGGTGAACATCAGGTAGTCGGCGTTCTCCACGATGGCGGTGCCAACAACGGATCCCGGCCCGGGGACGACCGCGAACAGGTCCCTCGGCAGGCCGGCGCGGTAGAGCAGGTCGACGCAGGCCAGCGCGCAGTACGGGGTCTGACTGTCCGGCTTGATGACGACGGCGTTGCCGGCGAGCAGCGCGGCGATCGCGTCGGACACGGCGAGGGTCATCGGGTAGTTCCACGGCGAGATGACGCCGACGACACCCTTCGCGTGGTGGTGCACCACGGCCTTCGTCAGGGCGGGCAGCATGCCCTGCACGCGCGTCGACCTCAACGCCTTCGGCGCGAGCTTCGCGTAGAAGCGGGAGGTCATCGCGATGTCGAGGACCTCCTCCAGTGCCGAGGAGCGGGCCTTGCCGGTCTCCGCCTGCGCCATGTCCAGCAGCGCGTCCCGGTTGGCGAGCACCAGGTCGCGGTAGCGGTGGAAGACCTCGGCCCGCTCGGCCGGGGTGCGACGGACCCAGTCCCGCTGGGCGTCGCGGGCCCGCGCGATCGCGTCGACGGCGTCCTGCGCGGTGCCGATCGGGATGGTGGCCAGCTCGCGCCCGGTGAACGCCTCGACGACCGGGCGGGTTGGCCGGCCCGCGGCGTCCGGGATGGCGACGAGGGTGGCGAGCCGTTCGAAGGTCGCGGCGGACGGAGCAGGCATTTCGTACCCCTACTGATTGGTAGTTTCGGCGGTTACAGACAACCTACCGCGTCCGTGGCCGCCGTCACAGGGCGTCCGCCGTCACCCCTCCCGCGGGGTGATCGCGGTGATCCGGGTGCCGTCCGGGGTGCTCCCGGTCAGCACGGTCTGCGGGTAGTGCTGGATGCTCCCATCGGGGCGGCGTTCGAACACGTCGACGGCGTATGCGCCGTCGGTGGCCCGCTTCACCAGCACGCAATGGGTGGTGCCGACGGGGATCTCCGCGATGCCGCGGCCGATCTGTTCCGCCGACCCGACCCGGGCGTCGGGGGCGACGTGCTCGCGGGCGCGGGCGCCGTCGCGCAGCACGTAGTAGGCGCGTTCGAAGCCGGCGATCGCCGCCTCCCCCGGATCGGCTGCGTCGAGGTCGGCCGGGTGGCCCGCCCCGAGGCCCGCGCACCAGGCGAGCTCGTCCGGTGCCGCGGCGGCGGTGCCCGGCGCGGTGCCGGGCGGCGAGCGGTCCGCCGCGTTCAGCGCCAGGCCGGCAGCGGCGACCCCACCAACGACGAGCACGGCGGCGGCGGTGACGGGTAGGACCCCGCGCCGCCACCGCCGCCGGGCCGGTGCCGGTTCCTCCGCCTCGACCGCGTCGACGGCGCGGGGGGACGCCGACGGCGGGGGCGGCGACAACCACGCCGGTGCGGCGACCCCCGGCGCCTGCGTCGACGAACGGTCGCCCTCCCCCGCGCTCACCTCCGACGGATCCATCGGCGTTCCCACTCTCCTCCTGCCGCACCCGGCGGACGCGGGCCGGACGACCCCGGCCGCACCCGTCTCCGTGGTGCTACCTCAGCCCGGCCGCGACGGCGCCGAGCACCTCCCCCACCGGACCGGAGACCGGGGCGGCGGCGGCCGCCGCCGCCGTCCCGGCAGCCTCGACGCGCCGGACCAGATCAGGGCCACCGGGGAGGCCGAGCGCGGCGGCGCGGGTGCCCGCGCCCGCGGCGGCGACCTGCGGCGGCACGACCTCGACGGCGTCCCGCACCGCGGCAACCGCGGCGTCGCCGCCCGGCAGCGACTCCACCCGGGTGACCGTGTCCCGGGTCGCCTGCGTGACCGCGGCCGGATCGGTGGTCGGGGCGTCCGGGATTTCCATCTCGATCGGCTCGGCGAGGGTGTCCCCGGCACCGAACGCGGCCCCGGTGACGCCGCCGACCAGCGCGCCTGCGGTGCCGGCCACCACGGCGACCGGGACGCCAACGGCGGCGGCGCCGATCGCGGCTCCTGCCGCGGTGCCGACCGCGCCCCCGACGACGGCGCCCGCCACCGGGCCGATCACGGGCAGGACCACCTGCCCGGGGATGGCGCCTGCGGGCACCCCGATGTTGCCGCCGATCGCACCACCGACCAGTCCGCCCGCGACCGCAGCAGGAAGGCCCGCCGCGGCGGCGGCGCCGAGTCCGGCGACCGCGGCGCCGCCGACGGTGGCGGCACCGATCCGGTCCGCGCGGGAGGCGTCGAGGCCGACCGACTGCCAGAACGTGTTGACCTGCGCCTCGAACGCGGCGGCGGTGTTGTTGGTCCGGTCGAGGTTCGCCTCGGTGAGCCAGTTCGGCCGGTCGGCGATGTAGTCGCCGAGTCGAAGTCGCTCGGCGGGCGCCTCGATCGGCGCGACCGGCGCGACCGGGACCGGCAGGTGCAGCTGCTGCACGCGCGCCGGTGCGATCGGCTCCTCCTCGTAGTACCGGGTGGGGGCGGGCCGGGTGGGCACGTTGTCGTACTCGACCGGCGGCGCGACCCAGTACATCTTCGACTCCTCGGGGACCGGCGCGGCGGCGGGCGGCGTTTCCACGACGGGCGGCGCGAGCTCGGCGTCGACGCCGGGCTGGGCGTCCGGGGTGTCGCTGACCCCGGGCTGGACCGGGACCGCGACCGCGACCCCAGCGCAGGCGATCGCGATGGCGACGGGCAGCGCACCGGCCACCACGACACGTTCGGCGCGGCGGCGATGCGGACCCTGCGATGTGGTGCGGCTCATGTCGATGTCCCTCCGATCGGTGCAACACCGGCGGCACCGTGCCGCCGGTGCGGGAGGGAACGCGGGCGGCGCGGAGTGCGCACGCCGAAAGCAGTCGAGCTCAAGACAATTCCCCCTGATGCGGTGAGGGCTGCCGGTAGCGACGTGCCCCCACACGTGTACTGATGCGCTCGCGGACCACCCCCCTGTAGGTGCGACACGAGCGCTGCGAGCATAGAGGCGCCGGGCCGGTGCCGACAACCCCCAACAGACCGTTCGGTCTTCGACGGGTGCGCTGGCGCGACTACGCTGGGGCGCATGGACCCACCCGGGACCAGGTATGTCGAGCGTGACGGGCACGCGCTGGCCTACCAGGTCGTGGGCGAGGGCCCCGCGGACGTCGTGCTGTTCCTGGAGATCGGCCTGCACCCGGACCTGATGTGGACCGATCCGCACATCCACTACGTCTTCGAGCGCGCGGCCACCTTCTGTCGGCTCGTGTACTTCCAGCGTCGCGGATTTGGGCTGTCCGACCCCGTCGACCACGTCCCCACCCTCGAACAGCAGGCCGACGACGTGCTCGCGGTGATGGACGCGGTCGGGATGCGGCGGGCGACCCTGGTCGGGATCGGCAGCACCTGCGGCGCGCTGGCGTTGATCGCGGCGCGCGACCCGGACCGGGCGGCGGGCCTGGTGCTTCAGCAGCCGTTCGTCGAGGGCGCGCTCCGTGAGGGCGACAGCCTGCCGCGCGGGTGGACCGAGGAGGCCCGCGACCGGTTCGTCGACGGGTGGCGCGCCGTCTACGACAACTGGGGATCCGGACAGGTCATCGCGATGTGGGATCCCACCCAGGACTCGCCGTTCAACCGGCGGCTGATGGCACTGCTCGAACGCTGCTCCGCGACGCCCGCCACCGCACGGGCGCACCTCGAATGGCTGTTCCGGATCGACTATTTCGACGCCCTGTCCTCCATCCAGTGCCCAACCAGGGTGCTGCATTCCGCGCGAAGCGCGGTCCCGCTGGAGGCCTCGCGACGGGTGGCCGAGGCGATCCCGCACGGCGCCCTGCACGTGCTGCCGCCGCTGCCGCCGGGCACCTCGATGGGCGAGGCGTGGATCCCGGTGCTCGACCACATCGAGCACATCGCGACCGGGGTCGGGCGCCCGGTGAACGCGGAACGCTATCTCGCGACGGTGCTGTTCACCGATGTGGTCGGCTCGACGGAGACCCTGGCCCGAATCGGGGACGGGCCCTACCGCGCACTGCGGTCCGCGTACGAGCGGCAGGTCCGGATCGAGGTGGAGCGGGCGGGCGGGCTGCTGGTCAACGTCGCCGGGGACGGCACGCTCAGCGTGTTCGAGGGCCCGGCCGCCGCGGTCCGGTGCGCACGCACGGTGTGCCGGGCGGCGCGCGAGTTGGGGCTCGGTGTCCGAGCCGGGGTGCACACCGGCGAGGTGGAGGGCATCGGCACCGAGGTGACCGGCCTGACGGTCCACATCGGGGCCCGTGTCGGCGCCTCGGCCGGTCCGGGGGAGGTGTATGTCTCGCGCACCGTCCGCGATCTGGCCGTCGGATCGGGCTTCGTGTTCGTCGACCGCGGCGAGCACAACCTCAAGGGTGTCCCCGGCCGCTGGCGACTGTTCCTGCTCGCGGACACCTGCGACCGATCCGGCATCGTCGATCGAAAACCGTTGAGCCTCCACGTGATCGACCGGGTGGTGCTGAGCGTGGCCCGCCGCGCCCCGCGGGTGCTGCGCGCGGCGAGGCCGTTCACGCCCCCCGATCGGCTCCCACCAGGCCGGTGACGGGCCCTCCCCCGGTCCGCGGTGCACACTGGACGCGGGCTTGACCCTCACGCGACGGGAGGCGGCACGGTGACCGGTGTGAGCGAGAACAGGGAATCCCGGCTGACCGTCGGGGAGGTGGCGAGGCTGGTCGGGGTGAGCGTGCGGACCCTGCACCACTACGACGAGATCGGGCTGGTCCGGCCGTCCGGCCGCACCCCGTCCGGCTACCGCACCTACTCGGCAGCCGACGTCGAGCGGCTGCATCGGGTGCTGACCTACCGGGAACTGGGATTCCCCCTTGAGGAGATCGCGACCCTCCTCGACGATCCGTCGGTGGATGCGCTGGCGCACCTGCAGCGACAGCGAAAGCTGTTGGAGGAGAAGATCGATCGCTTGCATCGGATGGTCGCAGCAGTGGAGAACATGATGGAGGCGAAGCAGATGGGAATTCAACTGACCCCCGAGGAGCAGCGCGAGGTCTTCGGTGACGACTGGCCGGGCGAGGAGTACGCGGCGGAGGCCGAGCAGCGCTGGGGCGATACGGACGCCTGGGCCCAGTCGCGGCAGCGGACGGCGGCGTTCACCAAGGACGACTGGACGGCGATCAAGGCCGAGACCGACGCCATCGAGGCGGACTTCGCCGCGGCCCTGGCGGACGGTGCCGCCGCCGACTCGGACCGCGCGTCCGGGCTCGCCGAACGGCACCGGGCCGGCATCGACCGGTTCTACGACTGCTCTCACGAGATGCAGGTGTGCCTGGCGCAGATGTATGTCGCCGATGAGCGCTTCCGGAAGCACTACGACGACGTCGCGCCCGGGCTGGCGCAGTACGTGCACGACGCGATCGTCGCGAACGCCGCCCGGCACGCCTGACCCGGGCGGCGTCCTACCCTGTACTCATGTCCGACCGCCGCACCCCCAGCTTCGGCCAGTACCTCGGGTACCTGGTCGGCCGCACCCTGCCGGATTCGATGCAGGACTGGGTCCGCAACGACGTGATGGGGCCGGGCTCGTCGGTGCGGTACGTGCTGCGGTTCACGCTGCCGCTGATCCCGATCTTCGTTGCGTTCTACCTGCTCATTCCCGGGGAGCGCTGGATTCCGCTGGCGATGATGGCGTTGCTGCTGCTGCCGGTGCTGTACTTCGCGATCGCGCTGATGAACATCTACCGCAGGCATCGCCTGCTCAGCCACGGCCTCGACCCCGAGCTGCTCGGGGAACGGGCCCGCAGCCGGGCCGCCCGCACCCGGGACGACTATGAGTCCCGGCACGGCCGGGGTACCGGCGAGTAACTACGCTCGTCGGTGTCCGCCAACGAAGGGAAACGCACATGACCGAGCAGGTAGCCACCGCAGACCTGGCCGACGAGATCGGCCCCGACATCCGCAGTTGCGACACCCAGTTCATCCAGTTCGGCGGTCACGCGGTGTTCTCCGGACGGATCACCACCATCAGGTGCTTCCAGGACAACCTGCTGGTCAAGCAGACGCTCGGCGAGCCGGGCGAGGGCGGCGTCCTGGTCGTCGACGGCGATGCCAGCGTGCACACCGCCCTGGTCGGGGACATCATCGGCGGCAAGGGCGTCGCGAACGGCTGGGCGGGCGTGATCGTCAACGGCGCGGTCCGGGACTCGGCGATCCTGCGCACCCTCGAGATCGGGATCAAGGCGCTGGGCACCAACCCGCGCAAGAGCACCCAGACCGGGTCCGGGGAGAAGAACGTGCCGGTGACGTTCGGCGGTGTCACCTTCCACCCCGGCGAGATGGTCTACAGCGACCACGACGGCGTCGTGGTCCGTGCCGAGGACTGAACGGCGCCGCGTCGAACGGGCGGCTACCGGGGCATCGTCGCAGTGACGGTCGCGGGAGCCGCCCGTTCGACGATCAGCCGACGATCGTGACCAGGTCCCCGACCTGCACGTTCTCGTAGAACCACCGCGCGTCCTCCGGGCCGAGGTTGATGCACCCGTGGCTGACGTTCTCATACCCCTGGGAGTCGACGGACCACGGCGCGGAGTGCACGAAGATGCCACCCCAGGTGAGCCGGACCGCGAACTCCGTGTCGATCCGGTAGCCCTCGGGCGAGTCGATCGGGACACCATACGTGGACGAGTCCATCACCAGGTGCCGGAACTTCTCCAGCACCTCGAACGTGCCGAGCGGGGTCTCGTACCCCGGCTTGCCCATCGACGCGGGCATGGTCCGGACCTCGCCGTTCGCGGCGACCGTGAAGGTGTGCGTCGACACATTCGCGACCGCGGACGTCACCCGCGCCGACGCCACCGGAGCTGTAAGCGCCCACTGCAGCAACAGAACTGCGGCCGACGCGAACACGATCGGCGCCACCGCGGCGCGCACTGTGCGTGAACTTCTCATGGCCACACCACCCTTCAGACGTGACCGATCACTCCAGTGTCGCACCGCGGGACGGCGTACAACAGCCCCCGGCCGCCGGAACTACGAACCGAAGACCGAACCGCCTGCCGCGCGTCGCCACGGTCCGCGGATCGCGAGGACCAGCCCCGGCGACTGGATGTTCGCGTACAGCGTTTTCCCGTCGGCGCTGAAGGCCGGCCCGCAGAACTCGCTGTCGTTCAGGTCGTTTCGGGCCATCGGGAACGGATCGCCCTCCTCGGCGACGCCGATCAGGTGGCTGATGCCGTCGCCGTCCTCGGCGAGGATCACGCCGCCGTAGGGCGAGACGGTGATGTTGTCGGGGCCGTCGTAGTTGCCGGTGTCGACGGACGGATCCGGGTTCACCCCGAACAGCGTCTTCAGTTCGACCGTCTCGCTGGCCGGGTCATAGAACCACACCTGACCGTCGTGCTCGGCGACGCTGCCGTCGGAGGTGCGGGCGTAGCTGGCGACGAAGTACGCGCCGCCGTCGCCCCACCACTGGCCCTCGAGCTTGCGGCTGCGGGTGACCTGATCGTTCGCGAGCTGCTTGCGGATCGAGGTGGACGTCGCGTCCCGGTCCGGGACGTCGACCCACTGCACCTGGTAGCGGACGCCGGGAACGGTCGCCTGGGACAGGTCCGCGACATGGACGCCGTCGGCGAGGCACCGCATCGCCTGGAAGCCGCCCGCGGTGTCGCCGCCCGCGGACTGGGCGAGCGCGTGCAGCGCGCCGCGGCCGCCGACGAATCCCGGCGGCGGCGTCCACCGGAAGAACAGCCCGTTCGGCTTGGACGCGTCCTCGGTGAGGTAGATCGCGTTGCTGCCGGGGTCGACCGCGACCGCCTCGTGCGCGAACCTGCCGAGGAACTTCAGTGGGATGCCGCTCTTGCCGATGTTGGCGTCCCTGCTGACCGGGTCGACCTCGAAGACGTAGCCGTGGTCCAGGGTCGCGCCGTCCTTTCCGGCGCGGTCCTCGGTCTCCTCGCAGGTCAGCCAGGTGCCCCAGGGGGTGATGCCGCCCGCGCAGTTGTTCACCGTGCCCGCGACGCTGACGTACTGTCCGAGGCGTTCCCCGTTCGGACCGATCATCGTCGTCGTGGTGCCGCCGCGCGCGCCGGGATCGTAGGTGAGGCCGTCGACGACGGGAACACCGAACGGCTCGTCGCCGCCGATCTCGTGGTTGGTAACGACCGCGGTGCCGGTGCCGTGCGCGAACACACCGTTCGCGTCGGGGTCGCTCGGGACCGGGGAGCCGTCGTCGAGCAGGGTCTCCCCGGATCGGGCGACGATCGTGTAGGTGAATCCGACCGGCAACGCCAGGATCCCAGCGGGGTCGGGCACGAGCGGACCGTAGCCGACCAGCGGGCCGGGGGCCGCCGATCCGAGGGCAGGCCGGAACAGGGTGTCGACGCTGCCCACGAGCGCCACCCCCAGCCCCGTGAGTGCGGTGCGCCCGAGGAACGAGCGACGGTTGAGCGGTGTGGTGGACACGGTGCGGTACCTCCGTCGGTGAGCTGGGACGCCAGGACGGTAGGCGGCCGAGCACCGGGTCCGGTGGATTCCGCGTGTCCGGCCGGTGAACCGCGGAACAATTTCCGCCGCCGGTGGCCATCCCGAAACTGCCTGCCCGCCAACAGTGTTGCCGCGCCAAACGGTAGCCGTCGGGTTGCGGCTCAGTGCGCGACGCGGGCCCGCATGCCACCGATCTCGACGACGTCACCGGCCCGCAACTGCCTGCCGCGGCGCACCTCGACCTCGCCGTTGACGGTGACCAGGCCGTCGGCGATGACCTCCTTCGCCTCCGCACCGGACTCGATCAGGTTGGCGAGCTTGAGGAACTGGCCGAGGCGGATGACCTCGTCGCGGATGGGGACGTCTTCGGCGGCGGACATGACCCCATTCTCGCGCACCCGGCCATGTCATCCGGCACCCGGGCGCGGGACCGTTCACACTGGGACGATGCCGCCGATCACCGTGGGTGCACCGTCAACTCCGACGCCCGCGCGGGTGCTGCCCGGTCCGCCCGGAACGCGGCTGACCCGGGTCCCGCACATCGCCGGGCTCACCCTCGGGGTCTACGCGGTCCTGGTGTTCCTGTGGAGCCTGTCGCCGGTGCTGCGCTACCTGATCCATCCGGTGCGCGTGTACGTCGACGAGTACTACTTCGACGCACCGGATACCAGTGTCGCGTGGGCGCTGGTGCTCGGACTGCTTGCCGCGGCGCTCGCCAGCCGGAAGCGGATCGCGTGGTGGTTGCTGACGGTCTACCTGTCGCTGATCGGGTTGGCGAACCTCGTGGTGGCCGTCGCCGACCGCAACATCAACGCCGGGGTGGCCTGCGGCGTGCACGTGGCGGTGGTCGCGGTGCTGATCGCCGCGCGGCCGCAGTTCTACACCCGGGTGCGGCGGGGCGCGGTGTGGAAGGCACTCGGGGTGCTGGTTGCCGGGCTCGCCGTCGGCACCCTGCTCGGGTGGGGCCTGGTGGAACTGTTCCCCGGCAGCCTCCCACAGGATCAACGCCTGCTGTGGTCGGTCAACCGGGTCACCGCGCTCGCGGTGCTCGACAACGAGCAATTCGACGGCCGCCCACACGGTTTCGTGAACACCCTGCTCGGCCTGTTCGGGGCCGTCGCGCTGCTCGCCGCGGTGCTGGTCCTGTTCCGGTCGCAGCGCGCCTCCAACGCGCTCACCGGCAACGACGAGTCCGCGCTGCGTGGACTGCTTGCCGGTTCCGGCGGGGACGACTCGCTCGGCTACTTCGCGACCCGACGCGACAAGGCGGTGGTGTTCGCGCCGTCGGGCAAGGCCGCCGTCACCTACCGCGTCGAGGTCGGGGTGTGCCTGGCGAGCGGCGACCCGATCGGCGACGAGCAGGCGTGGCCGCATGCCATCGACGCCTGGCTCGCGCTCGCCTCGACCTACGGCTGGACGCCCGCCGTGATGGGGGCGAGCGAGGCCGGCGCCACCGCATACGCCAGGGCCGGGTTGACCGTGCTGCAACTCGGCGACGAGGCGATCGTCCGTACCCGCGACTTCGACCTCGCAGGCCGGGACATGCGGCAGGTGCGTCAGGCCGTGAACCGGGTCCGCAAGCAGGGCGTCACGGTCCGGATCCGGCGACACCGGGACCTTCCACCCGAGGATATGCGCCGGGTGATCGACCTCGCCGACGCCTGGCGGGACACCGATGCCGAACGGGGGTTCTCGATGGCCCTCGGCAGGCTCGGTGACCCCGCCGACGGCGACTGCCTGCTCGTGGAGGCGCTCGGATCCGACGACGAGGCGCTCGGGCTGCTGTCGTTGGTGCCGTGGGGCGCCAGTGGGGTGTCGCTCGACCTGATGCGCCGGAATCCGACGGCGCCCAACGGGGTGGTGGAGCTGATGGTCACCGACCTCGCCACCGGCGGTGACCGGTTCGGGATCACCCGGATCTCATTGAACTTCGCGGTGTTCCGCTCGGTGTTCGAGGAGGGCGCCCGGATCGGTGCCGGACCGGTGCTGCGGATGTGGCGGTCGCTGCTGATGTTCGCGTCCAAGTGGTGGCAGCTCGAGGCCCTGTATCGCTCGAACGTGAAGTACCAACCCGATTGGGTGCCGCGCTACCTGTGCTTCGCGGACCGCCGGGTGCTGCCGAAGGTGGGGGTCGCGTCCGCGATCGCCGAGGGGTTCCTCGCCGTGCCCAGCCTGCGCCGCCGCGACGCGAGCAGGCACACCGGGGTGCACGAGGCGGTTCCCGCCGCGGTGGCGGGCTCCGGGACACTGCACGCGGACGGCAGTGCGCCCGACGGAGTCCCGGCCCTCGCCGCACCGGCCCCCGACGCCGGGCCGGGGCCGCGACGGCCGGAGCAGGTGCGGGTGCGGATGGCCAAGCTGGCCCGGCTCACCGGCGAGGGCGTGGACGCCTATCCCGTCGCGTCCCCGCCGACGCACACGGTCGCGGCGGCCGCCGCGTCCCCCGCTGGCACCCGACTCCGGATTGCCGGTCGGCTGCAGCGGATCCGCCCGTACGGCGGGGTCGCGTTCGCGGTGGTCCGGGACTGGTCCGGGGATCTGCAGGTGCTGTTCGACCGAGCCACGGTCGGCGACCGGCTCGACGAGTTCACCGCGGACTTCGACCTCGGCGACCTGATCGAGGTGAGCGGCACGATCGGCCGCAGCCGCACCGGTGAGCTGTCACTACTCGCCGCGGAGTGGCGGATGAACGGCAAGTGCCTGCACCCGCTGCCGGACAAGTGGAAGGGTCTGTCCGACCCCGAGACCCGGGTCCGGCAGCGGTACCTGGACCTGGCGATCAATCCCGAGGCCAGGGACCTGTTGGTGGCACGCAGCGCGGTGGTGCGGTCGCTGCGGGACACCCTCACCGCACGGCGGTACCTGGAGGTGGAGACGCCGATCCTGCAGCGGGTGCACGGCGGCGCCAACGCGGCCCCGTTCCTGACCCACATCAACGCCTACCACCTGGACCTGTACCTGCGGATCGCGCCGGAGCTGTACCTCAAGCGCCTGTGCGTCGCCGGGATGGAACGGGTCTTCGAGATCGGCCGGGTGTTCCGCAACGAGGGGGTCGACTTCAAACACAATCCCGAGTTCACGATCCTCGAGGCGTACGAGGCGCACAGCGACTACGAGAAGATGATGGTGCTGTGCCGGGAACTGATCCAGGCGGCGGCGGTCGCCGCGCACGGCAGGGAGGTCATCCTGCGACCCGGGCCGGACGGGGCGATGGTCGAGGTCGACATCTCCGGGGTGTGGCCGATCAAGACGATGCACGGCGCGGTGTCGGAGAAGATCGGTGTCGAAATCGGTCCGGAGACACCGCTTTCCGATCTCCGGCGACTGTGTGACCGACATGAGATCCCGTACCGGACGGACTGGGACGAGGGTGCGGTGGCACAGGAGATGTACGAGCACCTCGTCGAGGATCACACCGAGTTCCCCACCTTCTACACGAATTTCCCGACGTCGATGTCGCCGCTGACCCGGCCGCACCCGACGATCCCTGGGGTGGCCGCGAAATGGGATCTCGTCGCGTGGGGCGTCGAACTCGGCACCGCGTACAGCGAACTCACCGACCCGATCGACCAGCGGGCCCGGCTGACCGAACAGTCGCTGCTCGCGGCGGGCGGGGACGAGGAGGCGATGGAACTCGACGAGGACTTCCTGCAGGCCCTCGAGCACGCGATGCCGCCGACCGGCGGGCTCGGCATGGGGGTGGACCGGGTGGTCATGCTCATCACCGGCGGCAGCATCCGCGAGACCCTCGCATTCCCGCTCGCGAAGCCGAAGCAGTGACCGGCGCGGCCCGCGTCCGGGTCGTCGTCGTGGTGCTGCTTGCCGTCGGCGCCGTCAGCTACACCTCGTGGCTGCTCGAGCTGGTGCTGCCGACCGGGCTCGACCCGGCCCGCGCGTACACCAGCGAGCTGGCCGCGTTGGACCAGCCGTACGGATTCTGGTTCCGGACGGCGGATCTGGTGACCGGGGCGATCCTGCTGACCGCAGCACTGCTGGCCGCCGCGCTGCTGCCGCGGCGTCCGCTCACCACCACCGGCTGGGTCGCGCTCGGGGTATTCGGGATCGCGACCGCCGCCGATTCGCGGATGCCGCTGCACTGTTCGGCGCATGCCAGCGCCCGATGCGCGGCACTCGAGGCGGCCGGGGTGTACGACCAGGCCCGTCTGCTGCACGCGTCGACGAGCACCGTTGCCGCGACGTCCGCTGCGGTGTCGGTGTTCGCGTTCATCCTGGCCGCGTATCGCTACGGGTGGCCGGGGTGGCTGCGCTGGACCGGCATTGCGATCGTCGTCGGGTACGTCGCCGGGCTGGCGTGGACGCTGTGGGCGGTGCGGGCGGACGGCCACGGGGACGAGGTCTGGCTGCTCGGGTACGCGCAGCGGCTTCAGCTGCTTGCGGTGTCGGGGTGGATCGCCTACGCCGCGGCGGTCGCGTGGTGGCAGCGCAAGAAAGTTCGCTACTAAGTATTGCCAAGTACCACTACTCAGCGTTACTTTGTACCGGTAGTCAGCAACACCGAGTACTGGAGAAGGTGCGATGGGCAAGCAGGCAACCGAGATGCTCAAGGGAGTCCTCGAGGGCATCGTTCTCGCGCTCCTGTCGGTACGACCCGCCTACGGATACGAGATCACCGCGCGACTGCGCGATCAGGGCTTCGCGGACATCGCGGAGGGCACCATCTACGCCCTGCTCGTGCGGATCGAGCAGCGCGACCTCGTCGACGTGGAGAAGGTTCCGTCCGAGAAGGGGCCGCCGCGCAAGGTCTACACCCTCAACGACAGGGGCCGAGACCAACTGACCGAGTTCTGGAGGACCTGGAGCTTCCTCGCCGAACGGATCGAGCAGCTCCACGAAGGAGAGAAGTGATCATGGCCGCGAAATGGATTGAGACCATCACCGGATCACTCGAACAGAAGAAGCAGTTCAAGCAGTACCGGGCCCGGATCGAGGCGCTGCCCGAGCCATACGCGACGTTGGCGAAGGCGCTCGAGCGGTACTTGACCTATTACGCGGGCGTCACCGATGGCGACACCCTCGTCACGATGTACGTCGACGCCGCCGACCTCTGGGAACGCGCCGCGGCCGATGGCACCACGGTGCGGGCGATCGTCGGCGACGATCCGGTCGAGTTCGCCGAGACGTTCGCGCAGGCCTACACCGGTAAACGGTGGATCGACAAGGAGCGCACCCGCCTCACCCGGACCATTGAGGACCTCGAGCGGGAGGACGAGCAATGAGCACGACCACGGCCATCCGGGTGCGCGGCGTCGAGAAGTCGTACGACCAGCTGCACGTTCTGCGCGGCGTCGACCTTGAGGTCGCGCGGGGAAGCATCTTCGCGCTGCTCGGGTCGAACGGCGCGGGCAAGACCACCCTGGTCAAGATCCTGGCCACCCTGCTCCGCGCCGACGCGGGCACCGCAACGGTCGACGGGCGCGACGTCGGCACCGAACCGGACCGGGTGCGCGAATCCATCAGCCTCACCGGCCAGTTCGCCGCCGTCGACGAGATACTCACGGGCAGAGAGAATCTGGTACTGATCGCCCGGCTCCGGCACCTGGCCGATCCCGCGAAGGTCGCCGACGGTCTGCTCGCGCGCTTCTCCCTGAGCGAGGCGGGCGACCGAAAGGTCGGCGCGTACTCCGGCGGCATGCGCAGACGCCTCGACATCGCGATGAGCCTGATCGGCGACCCGCCCATCGTGTTCCTCGACGAACCGACGACGGGACTCGATCCGCAGGCCCGCAACGAGGTGTGGCAGGCGGTGCGGGAACTCGCCGCGAACGGCACGACGGTGCTGCTGACGACGCAGTACCTCGAGGAGGCCGAACACCTCGCCGACCGGATCGCGATCCTGCATCAGGGGCGGATCATCGTCGACGGCACGCTGGGCGAACTGAAGGCGCTGCTGCCGCCCGCGACGGTGGAGTACGTCGAGAAGCAGCCGACGCTCGAGGAGGTCTTCCTCAGCCTCGTCGGCACCGACAGCCGTCCCGCGGGCACGCGGACGGGCACCGACGGAAGGGACCCGTCATGACCACCCACGTTCTCGCCGACACCACCGCCCTCACCGGGCGATCCCTGCGGCACATCACCCGCAGCCCGGACACCGTCATCACGACCGCCATCACCCCGGTGGCGATGATGCTCCTGTTCGTGTACGTCTTCGGCGGTGCCATCGACACCGGTTCCGGCACCGGAACGAGCACCGGGGAGTACGCGACCTACCTGCTGCCCGGAATCCTGCTCATCACGATCGCCTCGGGCGTCGCCTACACCGCCGTTCGGCTCTTCAATGATCTGCAGGGCGGCATCGTCGAGCGGTTCCAGTCGATGCCGATCGCCCGGCCGTCGGTGCTGTGGTCGCACGTGCTCACCTCGCTGGTCGCGAACCTGGGCGCACTCGTCCTCGTCGTCGGTGTCGCGCTGCTGATGGGATTCCGCTCGGAGGCGAACCTTCTCGAATGGCTTGTGGTTGTGGGCATTCTGGTGTTGTTCACGCTGGCCCTGACCTGGCTGGCAGTGATCGCGGGCCTGTCGGCGAGTTCGGTCGACGGCGCGGGGGCGTTCGCCTACCCGCTGATCTTCCTGCCGTTCCTCAGCTCCGCCTTCGTCCCGACCGACTCGATGCCGGGGCCGGTGCGGGCCTTCGCCGACAACCAGCCGGTGACCGCGATCGTCGACGCGATCCGCGGCCTGCTTGCCGGCCACCCCGCCGGCTCCGACGTCTGGGTCGCCCTCGCCTGGTGCGGCGGTCTCCTACTGGTCGCCTACGCCGCCGCGGTGCTGATCTACCGGCGCCGGTTCGCCTGACCCGGCCCGCGGCACGTCCCCCCGTGACACGGGGGGACGTTTCGCGGCGGCGGGTGGCACGGGGCATGACAGGGTGAGGTGGTGCAGTTGCTCCTGATCCGCCACGCCCTCCCCGACCACGTCGTCACCGTCGACGGCCCCGCCGATCCGGCGTTGACCGCGGAGGGCCGGGCCCAGGCCGAGCGGCTGCCCGGTGCGCTGGCGCCGTATCCGGTCGCCCGGATCATCAGCAGCCCGCAGCTGCGGGCCCGGCAGACCGCCGCGCCGCTCGCCCGCACGCTCGGGATCGAGGTCGACGTCGACCCCGGCCTCGCCGAGTACGACAGCGAGCTCTCGCACTACATCCCGATCCACGAGGCGAAGACCGCGGCGCCCGAGGCGTACGCGCGGATCCTTGCGGGCCACCTGCCCGGGTTCGTCGACGAGCCCGCCTTCCGTGCCCGTGTCCTCGCCGCGATGGGCCGGATCGTCGCCGCCGCCGACCACGAGCACACCGTCGCGGTCGTCGCGCACGGCGGCGTCATCAACATCTACCTGCAGCACCTGCTCGGACTGGACCGTCCGCTGACCTTCCCGGTCGACTACACGTCGGTCAGCCGGATCCTGTTTTCCCGCAACGGCAAGGCCCGACCGGCATCGGTCAACGAGACGGGGCACGTGCGGGATCTGCTACCCCGCTACCGCTGAGCGGGCGACCGGGCCTGCCCGCGAAACCGAGACACAGCCGGGTACACACGTCGGCGAGTTCCTCGGGTGATTCGTCGGGATGCACCAGCCAGTTCTCGACGAGGTGATTGACGCCGCCCGCGACGAACCGGGCGAACCGCCGCGGGTCGGCGCCGCCGGGCGTCCCGAAACCGGGGATTCCGCTGCCGTACTGCAGGATCAGGTCCGCCACGATGTTCAGGCTGTCCACCCGGCGGTTCTCCAGGCCGGGTATGCCCGCGAGGTCGGTCCGCATGATGCGGTGCAGGTCGGGGTCGGCGGCGATGGCGCCCAGGAACGCCGAGAGCGCCGCGCGCAGCTTGTCCTCGAGGGTGCCGTCGGCGTCCCGACTGGAGTCGACGAGGGTGGCAAACAGCTCGCCGCGCACCTCGTCGGCGACCGCCACGAGGAGGGCATCACGGTTCGCGAACTGCTCGTAGAAGTAGCGGGGCTGCAGACCGGCCGCGGCGCACACCCCGCGCACCGTCACCTCGCCGAGGCCCGCGTGCCCCCAGGACCGGCGGGCGGCGCCGACCAGCTTGCGACGCCGGTCGGCGCGGCGGTCGTCCGCGCTGACCCCGCCGTAGGACCGCACCACATCTCCCCGTGCCATTGACAGCACTCTACCGTCGCCCTATGTTTTGGAAAACATGCGTTGCCCAAAACTCGTGCCGATCGAAGGGCTCCCGATGACGTCCGCGCCGCCCACCCGTCACCCGGACGCACCGTGCACCGTCCCGCCCGGCATCCGGATGTTCGGCCTGATGCTGGGACTGCGACGACCCGATGCCGCCGAGTTCCGCCGCATGGGCGACTGCCTGACGGTCGGCGACGCCCCCGCGGACCGACTGGTCGAGTGGATGTACGCGGCCGGGATGTCCGCCGCGCGCCCGCTGTTCGAGCGGGCCCTGTCCGAGGGGATCGGCGCCATCGAGGACGCGCCGGAACCGTTGCGCGCGTTCTTCTCCGGGGTCGAGGCGGTCCCGGACTGGGTCGACTGGCCGACGATCGAGCTGGGCGCGGCGGTGATGCGCAGCGGCGGCGCCGATGGGCTGTACATCGCCAGGGACGTCGCCCTGCTCGGCGGCTACATGTTCGCCGGATTCAACCAGACCCTGCTGCGCACCGGTGCCCTCGAGAAGGGCTCCAACGCCCGGTTCGCCGAGACCTCCCAGTGGGCGCTGGACGTGATCGGCGAGGACGGGCTCCGGCCGGGCGGGGCGGGCTACCGGTCGACGCTGCGGGTGCGCCTGATCCACGCGATGGTCCGGCGGCACGTGGCGGCGCTCCCCGACTGGGATCCCGGCGCCTGGGGGCTGCCGATCAACCAGACCGACATGGCGGCGACGGTCGTCGGCGCGCTCGTCGCCCCCAGCATGGGCGCGATCGCGATGGGAACGGTGTACCGCCCCACCGAGTACGACGCCGTCGCGCACCTGACGCGGTACGTGGGGTGGCTGATCGGGGTGCAGGACGAGTTCCTGCCGACCGGATTCCGGGACGCGGTGCGGGTGCTGCTGCACACCTCGTACGCGCTCTCGACACCCGACGAGACCACGCGCCAGCTCGCGGTCCCGATGATCGACGACCCGCTGTCCTGGAACTACCGCGTCCTCCCTGCGCTGCGCAGACGCATCGCGCGGTCCCAGCACCTGTCGGTCACCAGTGCCTTCCTCGGGCCCGGCGCGATGCGGACCCTGGGCCTCCCGGCGCTGGTCCTGCCCTGGTACCCGCTGATCAGGTTTCCGCTCAACGCTTTTCGATCGGTCCTTGCCCTACGCCGCGGCGGACGGGACCGTGCCGCGGCCCGCGGCGCCGCCCAGCAGCGCGCGTTCATGCGCACGATGGTCGACGGCGACGCCACCGTCGGTCACGCGGCGACGGGGATCACCCACCGCGCCGCATGACCCGTCGGCGTCAGGCCTTCTCGCGCAGCCATCCGGCGAGCCAGGCCGTCGGGGTGGTGCCCGCGGCGTCGACGGCATAGCCCTGGTAGTTCTGGTGCGCGCCGGAACCGTAGAACCGGGCCAGGTCCGCCGCCCGCTCCAGGTTCGCCCGTTCGGTCAACTGGCCGCGCAGCGTGGGCATGCCGCCCGCCCCGGCGAGATCACCGAGGATCACCCCGGCCTCCGGCACGTAGTCCGGCGAATCGGACGAGCCGGGGTCCGCGTTCGTCGCGGCGAAGCCGGCCATCCGGGTCACGAAGTCGTCGGACTCGGTGGCGCAGTACAGGTCACCGGGCGCGCAGAACGTCACGGTGCGGTCGCTGACCCAGCCGAAGCCGCCGGGACGTGCCCCGCCCGCACCGGCGCCCGGCACGCTCGGGCCGATCAGCGCGTCGGTCGGGGACCGCTTCGGGTCGGACAGCAGCCCGATGCCCGCGATGCGCTCCGGCCGGATGGTGCTCAGCCCGGTGCCGATCTCGTTGGCCAGATCCCCGGCCGCGTCGGCGCCCTGGCTGTAGCCGATGATCCCGAAGCGGGTGCCCGCGCAGCGGGCCTGCATCGCCTCGAGCATGCCGCGCGCGAAGTCGGTGGCCTGCTGCTTGGACGCGCCGTACATCTCGCCCTCCCACGGGAAGGCGGTCGCGACGTACCGCACGTAGTCGGTGCGGATGTCCGCGCCGCGCAGCCGGTTCGTGACGTCGGCGAGCATGCCGCCACCGGCCTGCTTGTCGGGGGTGACGCCGGTCTCCCAGGTCCCGGGAATGGCGACGACGTAGAGACTGGGACATGCCGGGTCCGCCTGTGCCGCACCGGCACCCGCCCCCACCAGCAGCCCCGCTGCCGCCGCGACGGCCGCCGATGCCATCGCCACGAACTTCCTCGGCCCCATTCAGCCAACCCCTTACTTCCTGCACTCCCGACAACGACGCCGCGATCGTCGCACCGGGATGTGTCGAAAAGATGCACAAGCGGTAAAGAAACGTTACCCCGGCCGACCGCTGGTCGGCGAGGCGGAACACAAATACCATGCGCGCCCTCCGGGGCAGGCAACCGGGCGCGTCGCTCAGCCGGTGCGCTGCCCGGTCAGCGCGGCGGTGCGGCGGTCGATCCAGGTGCGCATCGCGTCGACGTCGGCCCGCAGATCCTCCGCGGCGAGCCCGTCGCTGACCGGGACGGTGACCGCGAGCCGATCGAGGAGGTCGGCGGCCAGCCCGCCCGCGTACATCTGGTCGAACAGCGCCCAGTAGGCGTCCTCGTACGCGGCGGTGAAGGCGGCCGACTCCAGGAAGCGGGTCTTCATCGCGTTGTCCTTGCTCGTCCCGGGCGGCCCGCCCTGCGGCGGGGTCATGCCGCTCGGCGGCATGCCATTCGGCGCGGCCATGCCCTGCGGCGCGGTCATGCCCGCACCGGGCGCACCGGCGTCCGGTCCTGCTCCCGGACCACCCGCCCCCATCGCCAACGCAACCTCGTCGTGCGGGCCGGCCGTCGCGTCCCCCTGCATCGCGAGGTTGAGGTCCCACGAGACGACGGTGAACTTGCCGGTGTCGAGGTCATACCAGAGGTAGTAGTTCTGCCCGGGCCCGCTCATGTCGTCGCCGTTGACGATCAGGTTCTGGGTTGCCAGGTACCGGGCGAACGAGTCGACGTCGACCCAGTCGGCCAGGTGCGCGTCGAACTCCTTGTCCGACGCCGTGTCCAGCCACCGCAGGAAGCCGATGATCGGCTGCAGGTTCCCGCTGCCGACGGCGTTGATCTGCTTGAACTGGTCGGCGTAGGCGGACTGGTCATCGCCCGCGTACTCGAAGCGGGAGTTCGCATCCGCCTTGTACAGGTAGCCGTCCGAGTCGAACAGCGCGTTGGCGTAGGTGTCGTCGGGGTGTTCGAGCAGCAGCCGGGTGGTGGTGGCGCTGTCGTTGATCGAGTACACCGTGTACGCGTAGCGCTGGGACGGCTGCCCGGTCCCGGCCGTCAGCGACAGCGACATCGCCTCGTTCAGCACCGGGGAGCCGGGCCGGACCGACAGCTCCGTCATGCCCTGGTAGGCCCGCCCGTCCTCGTTCTCGTCGAAGCTGATGAGCAGCGGCAGCGAGGTCGGGTCGTCCTCCGAGGCCTGCTCACCCATCGCGCCCATCGGGTCGGCACCCTCGGGGATCTCGATGCCCTCGGGTGGTCCCATGCCGTCCGGCGGTTCGAATCCGTCGGTGCCGGGGCCCCGTCCGCTGACCCCCATCAGGGTGGAGTTGCCCTTCAGCCGGATCGACACGTCGTTGACGAAGGTGCCGTCGATCGTGAGGTCGGCGGTGACCCACTTCTTGTCCCCGGTCGCCTGGAACTCGGTGATCATGTCGTCGTACTCGGCATCGGTGATCTCGAGGGACACCTGGTGCGTCACGGCATCGTCGAACAGGTTCACCGTGCCGATGATGTTGTCGGTGATCGGGGACGCGATCACCGAGGCGTCGCCGGTGATCGTCGGTCGGATGCGGGTGCCACCGAAGACGGTGGCCATCACGGTCACGAACGCAACGAACACCACCAGCAACTTCCAATGCTGTCGGAGCGATGTCGGGATCCGGTGCCGGAGACCGAGTTTCGGACCAGGAGGCCGGGCGGCGTTCGTCGGTGGCATCAGATGTCCGTCTGGTCGTATCCGGTCAGTACGGTCACGCGCTGCCCGGTGTTGACGGCGCCGAGGGCGGCGATCAGCTCGGCGGGCGTGCGACCCTTCTTCAGCTGGACGGTGTAGTACATCTCGTTCAGGGCACCCGATCGGACCGCCTCCGTGGACACCAGCTCGAACTCGGAGCAGTACCGAATGAGGACGTCGTCGACGAGGGCCGCGTACTCCTGCTCCGGCGGCACCTGCACCTTGACCACCTGGCGCTGCACGTCGAGCTTGAACCAGCTGAACCTGTTCATGATCAGCAGCACCAGGCAGATCGCGACGGTCGCGGCGATCGCCAGCAGATAGAACCTGGTGCCGGTCGTCATGCCGATCGCCATCACCAGGAAGATGAACCCGACATCGCGGGTTTCCTTGATGGCGTTGCGGAATCGGACCACCGACAGTGCGCCGACGAGAGCGAAGGCGCGGGCGATGTTGGAGCCGACGACCAGCATGATCAGCGAGATGATCATGCCGACCATCACCAACGTCTGCACGTACGACTGGCTGTACGACACGTTCTTGTGGGTGTACCGGTAGACCCAGCCGATGATCGCCGACAGCACGAACGACAGTGACAGCGACACGATGATGTCGAATGTGCTGAAGGTACCGCTGAGGTCCTGGAGATTGAGATTCATGGGTTTCCTGTCTTGCTTTCCGTGCAGCGCACTGGGTTACAGAGGAAGCGGATCGGCCCGCACCCGACGGTCGAACCCGTCCGGGAGCACCAGCTCCGGCGCACCGTGCCGCGATCGCGGCGCCATCCCGAAGGCCTCCACCGACTGGCAATACTTCGACACCCGGATCACCGACATGTTCAGGCGCGCGGTCAGATCCGTCGCCCAGTAGGGGACCCGCTCGTTCGCCTTGAGCTCGACGATCGCCAGCTTCGGCGGGATGATGTAGCGGTTCTCGGCACCGGAGGCGAAATGGAAGTCCCGATCCCGGCCGTGCACCTTATGATCGATCGTGACCCGCAGCCCGAGATCCGCCTCCCTGCCGACGAACGCCTCCCGCAGGTAGCCGGTGGTCACCGTCGGACGCAGATCAAGGTTCCCGATCAGCGTGGTCACCTCGTTCACGAACGGTCGCTGCGACGGATCACCGTCGATCTCCTCGCGGCCGTTCAGCCAGCGCTGAGCGAGCCCGTACGGCAACGCGATCCGGCGCTTCTGGGTCACCCGGTTGACCCGCTGCTTGATCTCGATCTGAACCGGGGTCTCGTCGGTGCACGCGGCAGGCGGGCCGTACAGCCGCAGCCGCAGCTTGCGCCGGAACTTCAGGCCCTCGATCTTCTCCCAGTAGAACCGCAGATCGGGGGTGTCGTAATACAGCGACGTCACCGGGTAGCCGCCGTGCGGCGAGTACGGGTCGGTGTCCATCCGCGCGGCGAGTTCGGCCCGCAGTTCGGGCACCTTCATCTCGTCGACGAAGTACTTGATCTCGTACCGGTTGAACGCGTGCAGCCTGCTCGCGGTCCGCTGGTAACCGGTGGGATCGGTGAGGACATCCTCCGTCCGGTGCCTGCCCTCCGCGGAGGGGGTGCGGAAACGGTCGAACAGTCCCATCGGATCGGCCTTCCTCGGTCTCGGTCGAACGTCGGACGACGTTCACCAACCGATCACACCGGCTTCACCTTGTCGCTTCATGGGATGAACCTGGCAGTTCGCTGCCAATGCTGGGCGGCGAATCGAAGCCATGGCGTGAGACGACCGTGGCCACCCGGGCGAACTGCCCGGGTGGCCACGGTCGGTGCGACGGGGCTACTACGAGGAGCCGAACAGCCCGTCGAGGCTGCCGGTTCCGCCGCCCTCGCTGCCCGGGACGGTCAGCTCCTGCGGATCCGACGCCGAGTCAACGAAACCGGACGCGCCGACGAACTCCGCGGTGACACTGAACGTTCCGGCACTGGCGAACGTCGTCGGCAGGGTCGCGACGCCGTCGACCACCGGGACCGGGGCACCGAGCGGGGTGTTGCCGAGCAGGAACTGCACCGTGCCGTTGGCGTCGGCCGGGTCGATCGTGGCCGTCAGGGTGACCGGTCGACCCTGGGCGACGGTCCCCACCGCCGCGAGGCTGGTGGTGGTCCGGACGGCCGCGGCCGGTGCGGTGGTGACGCTGACCGGGAAGGCCGGGGCGACGGACGCGGCGACGCCCTCGGTGCCGGAGTAGCGGGCGACCACACTGTGGGTGCCGGTGCCGGTGAACGTGTACGGCGCGACCGCGACACCGTCGGTGCCGACCGTGCCCGTCACCCGGTCGCCGCCGCCGATCGTGAACTCGACGGTGCCGCCCTGGACGGCGGGGGTGACCTGTGCCCGCAGGTTGACGTCCTGGCCGACGTAGGCCCGGTCCGGTGCGGTCATCACGACGCTGGTGACGATGTCGTCGGTGCTGACGTTGATCGTCTTCGGTGCTGCCGTCGACCCGCCGAAGCCCTGCGTCCCGGAGTACACCGCGGTGACCGTGACGTCGCCGTCGGTGTCGAAGGTGTGGGTGATGCTGGCGGTGCCGTCGGTGACGGCGACCGGGCCGCCGAGGTCCGTTCCGTTGATCGCGAACTGGACGGTGCCGCCGGTCGCGGCCGGGTCGACGTTCGCGGTGAGGGTGACCTCGTCGCCGTTCTTCACCGCGCCCGGTGCGGCGATCGTGGTGGTGGTCTGCTTGTCGGCCTCGATGATCCGCGTCGTGGCGAGCGCGCCTGCGCCCGCGTTGAGCGGGGCGGAGGAGGTGTCGCGTGGGGTGCACTGGGTCGGTGCCCACGCGGTGATGCCGAAGGGTGCGCTGGCCCGCGGCAGGAACGTCATGAAGTTCTCGTCCTTGCCCCACTGGCCCGCGGTGCCCGCGGTGCGCAGCGTGATCTCGACCGCCCCCGACGGCCCCGCCTTCAGCCGGGCCCTGACCTGCGGCAACTGGAAGGTGGTCTCCGCGCCGCCCGCAGCCCTCGCGACGATGCCGCCCTCGCTGTTCTTGCTCGAGTTCGGGCCGTTGCCGATGGTGGCGTTGTTGCCGGACAACCGCAGCACCCCGCCGTTCGGGTCCACGTTGCCGGACTCGTTGACCCGCAGCACGTTCGGCGCGACACCGCTCAACCCGGTGCTCGTCCCCGGTACCACCTCGGCGCCGAGAAACTCCACGTTCTGCGGCATCGCGACGTCGATCTTGATGCGCGAGACGTTCACGACGTTGGCCCCGGAGGTCGAATTGGGGAAGCTGATCGTCGACGGGAGGATGGTGACCTCGAATTCCTCACCGGCGGCAACGGTCTCGGGGGCGTCGACCGTCACCCCGGCGTCGTCGGTCTGGGTCTGCGGCCCGGCCACCGCGGACGGGGTGGCCAGGCACGAGGCCTTGAAGTTGGTGACGGCGGGCGCTGCGGAGGCGGGCACCCCGGCCAGCAACGTGATACCGGCGATCGCACCGGCCCCGATCGGCGTCATGATCCCGCGAATCTTCTTCTGCACGAATACTCCTACGGATGAATACGAAGCGGTGGACCGCCGCCCGGACCCGGAATGCTCCGCGGGCCCGGGCGGGGTGGATCAGAAACCGAAGAGGTCGGTCAGCGACCCGAAGTCGGCGCTGCCGGTGCCGCCGGGCGCACCCGCAACGGCAACGGTGAGCACGGTCGGTCCGGAGACCGAGTCCTTGAAGCCTGCGCCCCCGGTGAAGCCCGCGGTCAGCGCGTAGGTGCCGTCGATGTCGAACGTGTGGGTCAGCGTCGCGACGCCGTTGACCACCGGAACCGGGGCACCGATCGTCGTGGTGCCCGCCTTGAACTGCACGGTGCCGCCCGCGTTGGCCGGATCGACGGTGGCGGTGAGGGTCACCGTCTGGCCGACGATGGCGTTGCCGGACACCGACAGTGCGGTCGACGTTGCCGCGCGGGTGTCCGGGTTGCGGACGGTGACGGTGAAGCCCGCCGAGGTGGACGGGGTGAATCCGGAGGCGCCGGTGAACTCGGCGACCACGTTCGCGGTGCCTGCGGCGTCGAACGTATGCGGCAGCACCGCCACGCCGTCGGCGGTGCCGACCGGGGCGGACCCGATCGTGGTTCCGTCGACGGTGAAGGTCACCTCACCACCGCCGGGGATCGGGAACACGGTGGCGGACAGGTTCACCGGGGTGCCGACGGTGGCGGTCACGGGTTCGAGGACGGTGGTTGTGGTACCGAAGTCGGCGTCGGTGACGGTCAGATCGGCCGCGGCCGAGGAGGATCCGTTGTAGCCACCGGCCCCGATGAACCGGGCGGTGACGCTGTGCGAACCGGCCTCGGCGAAGCTGCGGGTCAGGCGTGCCGTGCCGTTCGCGACGTCGACGGGTGCACCGAGATCGACGGCCCCTGCCGTGAACTGGACCTGGCCGGTCGCGCCCGCCGGATCGACCGTCGCGGTGAACTCGACGTCGTCACCGACGGTCGCGGTTGCCGGCGCGGACAGGGTGGTGCTGGTGTCCGCGGTGACGTCGACGGTCGTCGCACCGGACACCGAGCCGTGGAACCCGGCACCCGCGACGAAGGTGGCGCCGATGCTGTGGGCACCCGGGGCGTCGAAGGTGTGCGACCGGGTGGCGGCGCCACCCGAAACCGGAACCGGGTCACCGATGTTGGTGTTCCCGTCCGTGAACTGCACGGTGCCGACCGCGTGTGCGGGTCCCACGTTCGCGGTGAGCGTCACCGGCTCCCCGGTCTTCGCGGTGGCCGGGGCCTGCAGCTCGGTGGTGGTGGCGACGTTCGGGTCGACGACCCGCAGCCAGGCGCCCGCCGGGTTCGCACCCTGCTGCGACTGGAACGAATAGACGTCGAAGACGAAGCCGGCCTCGTAGTCGCCGAAGGCCTGGGCGTCGGGGATCTTGTAGGTGACGGCAAAGTCCACGCCGTTCTTGAAGCCGCTGCCGAGTCCCCAGATCGTGCCGCACCCACCACCGGCGCAGCTGGCCCTGACCCCGGCGGAACCCTCGTCGGTGACGTTGGCCTGCTTGCTGATGGTGTGCGAGATGTACTGGAACCCGGCGGGCTGGATCTGTCGGATCGCGGTGGCCGTCCGGTCGACACCGCCGTTCTTCCAGATCTTGGCGGTGAGGGTGACGGTATCGCCCGGGTGGACGACATTGACACCCGGCTGGGCGCGGTCGACGGCGGCGCCGTTGACCGCGGACAGGCTCAGGTTCCACCGCAGGTTGTCCGCGGACCGGTCGCCGGACCAGGCGGGCGGCGGATCGTCGGCGGCGGCGATCCCGTTCGTCACGCCGAGCACGAGCCCGGCGGCGGCCGCTGCCGCGATGATCGGTGTCGCGAGGCGACGGGGAAGGGTCAGGCGCACTGCTACCTCCTCGGCGGACCAGCCGGAAGGCGGCCCTCATGCGTGATTGCGGTCACATGTCGGGAGGGGAGGGTAATGGCATTGCAAAGCACAGGGAGCGGTTTGCTGAACATTCGTCCAGATCAATCGGACATTCGTCCAACTGAACGACACGGGGCCGGCACCCTCGGCACAACGCAACCCGCCGCCCCGGACCAGGTCCGGAGCGGCGGGTTGCCGAGATGATGCCGGGCGACGCTGACCGGCGGTCTTCCTACCGTTGCGGGGCAGCGGTGGGCTTGATCGGGGACGGCAGGAAGGTCTGCCCGCCCTCGAGGTAGGCGTCGACGGCGGCCGCACACGAACGGCCCTCCGCAATCGCCCACACGATCAGGGACTGTCCGCGGCCCATGTCACCGGCCACGAAGACTCCGTCGACATTGGTGGTCCACTCGTCGGAGCGGGCGACGTTGCCGCGGTCGGTCAGGTCGACGCCGAGATCGGTGAGCAGGCCCGGCTTCTCCGGTCCGACGAACCCCATCGCGAGCAACACCAGGTCGGCCTCGAGATCGAAGTCCGAGCCCTCCACCTTCTGGAAGCGGCCGTCGACCATCTGGACCTCGTGCGCCTTGAGCGCGGTGACCTTGCCGTTCTCGCCGACGAATTCCTCGGTGTTGACGGAGAAGACGCGCTCGCCGCCCTCCTCGTGCGCCGAGGACACCCGGTACATCAGCGGGTACGTCGGCCACGGGGTGGAGTCGGCACGCTCCTCCGGCGGGCGCGGCATGATCTCGAACTGGTGCACGATCTCCGCGCCCTGCCGCAGCGAGGTGCCGAGGCAGTCGGCGCCGGTGTCGCCGCCGCCGATGATGACGACCTTCTTGCCCTCCGCCGTGATGGTCGGCGCGTCGAGATCGCCGAACTGCACCCTGTTGGCGATCGGCAGGAACTCCATCGCCTGGTGGATGCCGTCCAGCTCCCGGCCGGGAATCGGCAGGTCGCGGGCCTCGGTGGCGCCGCCGGCCAGCACGACCGCGTCGTACTGCGCCCTGAGCTCCTCGGCGGTGATGTCGACACCGACATTGACGCCGGTGCGGAAGACGGTGCCTTCGGACTCCATCTGCACCAGGCGGCGGTCGATGTGCCGCTTCTCCATCTTGAACTCGGGGATGCCGTAGCGGAGCAGGCCACCGATGCGGTCGGCCCGCTCGTACACCGTCACCGTGTGCCCGGCGCGGGTCAGCTGCTGCGCGGCGGCCAGGCCAGCCGGGCCGGACCCGACGACCGCGACCTTCTTGCCGGTCAGGCTGGAGGTGCGGATCGGGTTGACCCAGCCCTCGTCGAAGGCGCGGTCGATGATCTCGACCTCGACCTGCTTGATGGTGACCGGGTCCTGGTTGATGCCGAGGACGCAGGACGCCTCGCACGGGGCCGGGCACAGCCGCCCGGTGAACTCCGGGAAGTTGTTCGTCGCGTGCAGCCGGTCGAACGCCTCCCGCCACTGATCCTTGTAGATCAGGTCGTTCCACTCGGGAATCAGGTTCCCGAGCGGGCAGCCGTTGTGGCAGAACGGGATACCGCAGTCCATGCAGCGGCTGGCCTGGGTGCGGAGGGTCTTCGAGTCGAAGTCCTCGTACACCTCCTTCCAGTCCATCAGCCGCAGCGGCACCGGCCGCCGGACCGGGGTCTCCCGGGAGGTGTGCTTGAGGAAGCCATTCGGATCAGCCACGAGCGGCCTCCATGATCGCCTCGTCCACGTTCTTTCCGTTCTTCTTCGCGGTGTCGATCGCCACGAGCACCTTCTTGTAGTCGCGGGGCATGACCTTCGCGAAGTGGTTGACCTGCTGTGACCAGTCCGCGAGGATGCGCGCGGCAACCTCCGACCCGGTCTCGTCCCGATGCTTCTCCACGGTGGCCTTGAGCCACGCGAAGTCGTCGTGCTCGAGGTCCTCGAGGTCCACCAGTTCGGTGTTGAGGTTCGCCTCGAAGGACCGGTCGGCGTTGTAGACGAACGCGACGCCGCCGGACATGCCCGCACCGAAGTTGCGGCCGGTCGCACCGAGGATGACGACCCGGCCGCCGGTCATGTACTCGCAGCCGTGGTCGCCGACGCCCTCGACGACGGTGGTGGCACCCGAGTTGCGGACCGCGAACCGTTCACCGGCCACGCCGCGGAAGTACGCCTCGCCGCCGGTGGCACCGAACAGCAGGACGTTGCCCGCGACGATGTTGTCCTCGGCGACGAATTCGCTCGGCGCCTGCAGCGACGGCCGCACCACGATGCGGCCACCCGAGAGGCCCTTGCCGACGAAGTCGTTGGCGTCGCCGTTCAGGCGCAGCGTCATGCCCTTCGGGACGAACGCGCCGAAGCTGTTGCCCGCCGAGCCGGTGAACGTGATGTCGATCGTGTTGTCCGGCAGTCCTTCCGCGCCGTACACCTTGGTCAGCTCGTGGCCGAGCATGGTGCCGACCGTCCGGTTGACGTTGGTGATCTTCGACTCGATCCGCACGGCAGCACCGGCGTCGAGTGCGGGCCGGGCCTGGGCGATCAGCTCCTGGTCCAGCGCCTTGTCCAGCGCGTGGTCCTGGGTTCCGGTGCAGTACAGGTCCTGGTCCGGGAACGCCGTTGTCGGCGCGGCGAGGATCGGTGAAAGGTCCAGCTTGGACGCCTTCCACACCTCCTGCGCCTTCGTGGTGTCGAGGACGTCGACCTGACCGACCGCCTCCTCGAGGGTGCGGAAGCCGAGCTCGGCGAGCAGCTCACGCACCTCCTCGGCGATGAACAGGAAGAAATTCTCCACGAACTCCGGCTTGCCGGTGAACCGGCTGCGCAGCAACGGGTTCTGGGTCGCGACACCGACGGGGCAGGTGTCGAGGTGGCACACGCGCATCATGATGCAGCCGGACACCACGAGCGGAGCGGTCGCGAAACCGAACTCCTCGCCGCCGAGCAGCGTCGCGATCATCACGTCCCGGCCGGTCTTCATCTGACCGTCGACCTGCACCACGATCCGGTCCCGAAGACCGTTGAGCAGCAACGTCTGCTGCGTCTCGGCGAGGCCGAGCTCCCACGGCGCACCCGCATGCTTGAGCGAGGTGAGCGGGGAGGCGCCGGTGCCGCCGTCGTGACCGGAGATGAGCACCACGTCGGCGTGCGCCTTGGAGACGCCAGCGGCGACGGTGCCGACACCGACCTCGGAAACCAGCTTCACGTGGATGCGGGCCGCCGGGTTGGCGTTCTTCAGGTCGTGGATCAGCTGCGCGAGATCCTCGATCGAGTAGATGTCGTGGTGCGGCGGCGGCGAGATCAGGCCGACGCCCGGCGTCGAGCCGCGCACCTCGGCGACCCACGGGTACACCTTGTGCGGGGGCAGCTGGCCGCCCTCACCGGGCTTGGCACCCTGCGCCATCTTGATCTGAATGTCGGTGCAGTTGGTCAGGTAGTGCGAGGTGACACCGAAGCGTCCGGACGCGACCTGCTTGATCGCGGACCGGCGCCAGTCACCGTTCTCCTCGACCTCGAAGCGCCGCGGATCCTCGCCGCCCTCACCGGAGTTCGAGCGTGCGCCGAGCCGGTTCATCGCGATCGCGAGGGTCTCGTGGGCCTCCGCGGAGATCGAGCCGTAGCTCATCGCACCGGTGGAGAACCGCTTGACGATCTCGCTCGCCGGCTCGACCTCGTCGATCGAGATCGGCTCGCGCAGACCGGACTTGAACGCAAACAGGCCACGCAGGGACGCCAGTCGCTCGGACTGGTCGTCGACCATCTTGGTGTACTCCTTGAAGATCGAGTACTGGCCGGTGCGGGTGGCGTGCTGCAGCTTGAAGACCGTGTCCGGGTTGAACAGGTGGTACTCGCCCTCACGGCGCCACTGGTATTCGCCGCCGACCTCGAGCTCGCGGTGCGCGCGCTCTTCCTTGCGGGGCAGGTAGGCGTGCTGGTGCCGCACCTTCACGTCGGCCGCGATCTCGTCGAGCCCAATACCGCCGAGCTGCGACCGCAGGCCGGTGAAGTACTCGTCGATGAGCTCCTGCGACAGGCCGATCACCTGGAACAGCTGCGCACCCGTGTACGAGGCGAGGGTGGAGATGCCCATCTTGGACATCACCTTGAGCACGCCCTTGCCCGCCGCCTTGATGTAGTTCGCGACACCCTGCTCGTAGGTGACGCCGGTGAGCTGGCCGCTCTCGATCATGTCCTCGATCGACTCGAAGGCCATGTACGGGTTGACCGCGGCGGCACCGAAGCCGACGAGCATCGCCATGTGGTGCACCTCGCGGGCGTCACCGGCCTCGACGACCAGGCCGACCTTCGTGCGGGACCGCTCCCGCACCAGGTGGTGGTGCACGGCCGCGGTCAGCAGCAGCGACGGGATCGGCGCGAACGTCTCGTTCGAGTTGCGGTCGGTGAGCACGATGATGCGGGCACCGCCCGCGATCGCCTCCGACACCTGGAACCGGATGCTGTCCAGCGCGGCGCGCAGGCCGGCGCCGCCGTCCGCGACCCGGTAGAGGCCGGGGATGACGACCGAGCGGAAGCCGGGGAACTCACCGTCGTCGTTGACGTGGACCAGCTTCGCGAGGTCGTCGTTGTGCAGAATCGGCGAGGGCAGGAACAGCTGCTTGCAGGAGTCCGGTCCCGGGTTGAGCAGGTCGCCCTCGGGGCCGATGCTGCCGCCGATGCTGGTGACGACCTCTTCCCGGATCGCGTCCAGCGGCGGGTTGGTGACCTGCGCGAACAGCTGCTGGAAGTAGTCGAACAGCAGGCGCGAGCGGGCGGACAGCACCGCGATCGGGGTGTCGGTGCCCATCGAGCCGAGCGCCTCACCGCCGGTCTTCGCCATCGGCGCGAGGAGGATGTTCAGCTCCTCGGTGGTGTACCCGAACACCTGCTGACGGATCAGCACGCGCTCGTGGTTCATGTGGATGACCTCGCGCTCGGGCAGGTTCTCGGTGCGGACCATGCCCGCGTCGAGCCATTCCTGGTACGGCTGCGCGGCGGCGAGCTCGGACTTGATCTCGTCGTCGGAGACGATGCGGCCCTGCGCGGTGTCCACCAGGAACATCCGACCGGGCTGCAGGCGGGTCTTGGTGACCACCTTCGCGGGATCGATGTCGAGGACGCCGACCTCGGATGCCATCACGACGAGACCGTCGTCGGTGACCCAGACCCGGCTCGGGCGCAGGCCGTTGCGGTCGAGGACGGCGCCGACGACGGTGCCGTCGGTGAAGCACACCGACGCCGGGCCGTCCCACGGCTCCATCAGCGCGGAGTGGTACTCGTAGAACGCCTTCCGCGCCGGATCCATGCTCTCGTGACGTTCCCAGGCCTCCGGGATCATCATCAGCACGGCGTGCGGCAGGCTGCGGCCGCCGAGGTGCAGCAGCTCAAGCACCTCGTCGAAGCGCGCGGTGTCGGAGGCGCCGGGGGTGCAGACCGGGAAGATCTTCTCCAGCTTGCCCGCACCGAACACGTCGGAGGTGATGAGCGCCTCGCGGGCCCGCATCCAGTTCTCGTTGCCGGTGACGGTGTTGATCTCGCCGTTGTGCGCGACGCGGCGGAACGGGTGCGCCAGCGGCCACGACGGGAAGGTGTTGGTGGAGAAGCGCGAGTGCACCAGGCCCAGCGCGGACTCCATGCGCTCGTCCTGCAGGTCCAGGTAGAAGCTCTTGAGCTGCGGGGTGGTCAGCATGCCCTTGTAGACGAAGGTCTGCCCGGACAGGCTGGGGAAGTACACCGACTCCTTGCCGGGGCCGTCCGCGCCTGCACCGCCGTCGCCGAGCTCGTGCTCGACGCGCTTGCGGACGACGTAGGCCCGGCGCTCGAGGTCCATGCCTGCCAGGCCGGTCCCGGCCAGGAACACCTGCCGGAAGGTGGGCATCGCGTCGCGGGCCATCGCGCCGAGCGACGACGCGTCGGTGGGGACCGCGCGCCAGCCGAGGACCGTCAGGCCCTCGTCCGCGGCGATCTTCTCGACGCCGGCTGCTGCCTCGTCGGCGGCGGCCTCGCCCTGCGGGAGGAAACCGATGCCGGTCGCGTAGGCGCCCTCGGCGGGCAGCTCGAAGTCGACGACCGCGCGCAGGAACGAGTCCGGGACCTGCAGCAGGATGCCCGCGCCGTCACCGCTGTTGGGCTCGGCGCCAGCGGCGCCGCGGTGCTCGAGGTTCACCAGCGCGGTGATGGCCTTGTCGACGATGTCGCGGCTGCGGCGACCGTGCATGTCGACGACGAACGCGACACCACACGCGTCGTGCTCGTTTGCGGGGTCATAGAGGCCCTGGGGTCCGTGAGACCGGTGGCCTGGAAATTGCTTCATACCTAGCCTTCGTGTGCGTGAAAGTGCACAGACGACCAGCAACGCTGATGGCCATCACGTGGCAAAACGAGCGCCGACACAGCGTCGGATCGGCGCGCCCACCCTGCGGTCGCGGCGGACGGATCCGGCGGGGGTTCCCGCCTCCGTCGGCTCGACCGGGTGGCCCTCTGGACTCTTGTGTGTCCAGCATGTTCCGAAAACGATAATTCACGAAACCCACATCGCGCCAACCAAGGGTAGCCTTTTCTGGCCGCGACCTGGGGTGATTCGTTGGACGCCCGGTCAGAAGCGGCCCGCGTCGGCGCCGAACACCGCGCCGAGAACGGTAACAATCCCCGCCCGCGGGTCGAACTGGTCCGCCGCCGCGGCGGGCTCGGCCGGGGTCGGCGGCGGGGTCAGCCGGTGCAGGATGACCCCGTCCAGGTAGTCGGTGAGGAGCACCGCGTTCCGGTGCGGATCGGCGGCCCCGAGCATTGCCAGCATCGTGCTCCCCCACGCCACCAGTTCGGCGCGGCCCGCACCGATCGGGGCGGCCAGCGTCGGGTCGGTCGCGGCGGCGGCGACCAGCACGAACCGCGCGGTGGTCCGCACCCGGTCCCGGCCGACGGCGAGCAGCACGTAGCCGGCCAGCCCGTCGGCGAGGTCGGTCAGCGTCGCGGGCAGCCGGGCGGCGCCGAGCGACGCCCAGTCTTCCCTGTCCCGCTCGACGAGCCGCGCGACCACGGCCGCGAGCAGCGCATTCCTGGTCCGGAAGTGGTTCGACGTGGATCCCTGCGGCAGGCCCGCCGCCGCGTCGACACCGCGATGCGTCAGCCCCTTCAGGCCGCGCGTGCCGAGGAGGGCGATCGCGGCGTCCAGCGCACGGTCCCGGTTGGCTGGCATGCCCGGAACACTACCGAGGTAGTCCCCGACCGCCGGCGCAGGCAAAGACTACCGACGTAGTGATGCGGCACTACGTCGGTAGTAGGGTGGCGGTCATGCGCGGAACCGTGACCATCGTCGGCGGCGGCATCGGCGGGCTGACCGCGGCCACGCACCTGATTCGGGCGGGGTGGGAGGTTCGGGTGCTGGAACGCTCCCCCGCGGTACCGGACACCGGCACCGCGCTGGGAATGTGGCCCGCGGCGCTGGATGCCCTCGACGCGGTCGGGCTCGGCGACCCGATCCGCGGGCGCGGCGTCGCGCTGCCGTCCGGCGCGATCCTGCGGCCCGACGGCAGCACGATCGCCCGGCTCGCCGTCCGCGGGTCGCCGGTCCTGGTGTCGCGGCCCGCCCTGCTCGGCGTGCTCGCCGCCGCCCTGCCCGACGGGGTGCTGCGGTTCGGCCGGACCGTCGACGCCGTCCCGGCCGGGGCCGACGTGGTGATCGGTGCGGACGGGATCGGCAGCGGCATCCGGGAGGCGATCGCCGGCCCGCGGTATCGGGCGCGGCCGCTCGGGATGACGGCGTGGCGCGGCTGGGTGCCCGGCGACACCGACGTCACCGCCGAGACCTGGGACGCCGGGGCCCTGTTCGGGATCACCCCGCGCGACGGCGGCCTCACCAACGTCTTCGCCGCGGCGCGCGTCAAACCTGGATTGCCGGACGGTGGAATTGCGTTCCTGCGCACCAGGTTCGGCGGCTGGCATGCCGAGGTTCGGGACGTCCTCGACCGTCTCGACGGGGCGGCCCTGCTGCATCACGACCTGTACGAGTCGCCTGCGCTGCCGTCGTACGTGCGCGGCAACGTCGCGTTGATCGGCGACGCCGCGCACGCGATGGCGCCGAACCTGGGTCGCGGCGCGTGCGAGGCGATCGTCGACGCGGCCACCCTCGCGCGTGCCCTGTCCGAGAGTCCCGACGTCGCGACCGCGTTGCGCCGCTACGACCGCGCGCGTCGATGGCGGACGCGGATGCTGGTGCGCGGCTCGCGGATGATGGGCCGGGTCGCGACCGCAGGCACGCTGATCCGACTGCGGGACGCGGCGCTCGGGGCGGCGACCGGAACCCGGCGGACGGTGTCCTGAGGGGAAAGGCCCCGAAACGACTACTGACCGCAGCGATTCGAATCAGCTGCGGCCAGTGCTGTCGGTAACCATAGCGTGACCGGATCGTGATGTCGCCGCACTGTGGGCAGCGTCACTGCGCCAGCCGGCCGACGACCCAGCCGGCGGCCTGCGGGCTCGACCGCAGAGCGGAGTGATCGACCGCGGGGGCGCCGGGGAAGGCGTCCTCGAACAGGGTGTTCGTGACGCCGGGTTCGTCGATGAACGAACAGCTGGGGGCGGGGGTGGCGATCTCGTCGCGGGCGGTGGCGAGGATCGAGTAGGACACCCCGGCCTGGGTGACCGGCCCGGATTCGAACACCTCGCGGTGCACCCGGGAGCCGGGCGCCAACTGGAGCGCGACCGCGAGGTCCGGCGACAGGTGCCCGAGCAGCGGCGGCAGGAACGGCAGCGCCCGCAGCACCTGGACCGGCGTGACCGCCGGGTTGCGGATCCCGTACGCGGCAAGGAAACCCGCGCCGTCGCAGGACCGGCCCTCCGGTGCCAGGAACACGGCGTGGGTCACGGCGGGCGCCCCGCCGAGAACCTTCAGGTAGTAGTTCGAGACGACGCTGCCCGCGGAGTGGGCGACGAGGTCGACGGTGTCCGCGCCGGTGTGTTCGCGCACCGCGGCCACGAACGACGCGAGCTGCGCGGCCGCGTCCGGGATGTTCCCGGCCCACCGCGTGCCGTCGACGACGCCGCCCTGAAACACCAGCGTGCAGGCGCCGGCGTCGCGGAGCGCGGAGGTGACGGTGGCCCACTGGTCGGCGGTCTGGGCGGTGGTGCCGTCCGCGCCGGGCAGCACGATCACCGGCCGGGGACGTGCCGCGGTGGACGCGCAGTCGATCGGCGGCACCACCGCCTCGCCTGCGGGCAGCGCCACCGGATCGAGCGACCCCGATCCGGGGGCCGCCTGCGCGATCGCACCGGTGCCCACCGCGACCCCGATCGCCAGCAGCGCCGACGCCAGCACCCGCACACCACCCATGACCGGTCCTCCCACCCTCATCCCCTGCGCGACGCGTCGACGGTAGCCCGGATGGCACGATCGCGCGGATCACGGCGCCCCGGGCCGCATTCCGCGGATCATCCGGTCCCGGAGGCTGTCGTAGATCGGCGCGGCTCCGGCGAGCTGCGCGACGAGCACCGCCATCGCCGTCGCGGCCGCCATCGGGACGGTGAGCTCCGCGGTCGCGGTCATCTCGATCACCAGCACGATGCCCGTCAACGGTGCGCGGACCGTCGCACCGAAGAACGCCGCCATCCCGACGACCGCCATCGGCACCGTGAGCGCCGCGAGGTCGGCGGGCAGGACGGCGTCCGCGAGCCGGGTGTAGAGCACACCCCACAGGGCGCCGACGGCGAGCAGCGGCGCGAACAGGCCGCCGGGCGTCCCCGCGGCGTAGGAGAGGGGCCCGGCAACAAACCGGACCAGCAGCAGCGTGAGCACCGCCGGCAGCAGCAGCGTCCCCCCGCCGACGATCTCCTGGGTCAGGGTGTCGCCGCCGCCCGCGGCCCGCGGGTCGGCGATCAGCAGGCAACCGATCAGGGCGCCGATCATCGCCGCCCGCACCGCTGGCGGAACCCGGCCCGCTGCCGCGGCGAGGTCGAGGAAGCCGATCACGAGCCGGTTGTATGCGACGCCGAGCAGGCCGGTCAGCAGGCCGAACACCGCGAACATGGGCAGCCACGCGATCGCGGGGGCGGCGCCGGGCCGGACGTCGAAGTCGGGGTGGTCGCCGAGCACCAGCCGGGAGCAGGCGACCGCGACGGCGACCGCGAGCAGGGTGGGGACGACGATCCGCAACCGGAACGTGTGGGTGACCTCCTCGAACGCGAACAGCGCCCCGCCGACCGGGGCGTTGAACGCGACCGCGAGCCCGGCGCCTGCGATGGCGGACTGGGTGAGCCGGACGTCGTCCGTCCCGAGGCGGGCGCGGCGTCCCGCCTCGGCGCCGATCGCGGCACCCATGTGGACGGTCGGGCCCTCCCTGCCGAGGACGAGACCGCCGCCGATCGCGAGCAGTCCCCCGACGAACTTCGCGGGCACCAGCGGCAGCGTCGGCGGCGCGGACTCGCCGCGGGCGGTGGCCTCGACGTGCTGGATGCCGCTGCCCGCCGCGAGCGGCATCCGCTGCGCGATCACGGCGGCGGACGCGGCGCCGACGGCGGTGACCGCGACGGGCACCAGCCACGCCGGGCCCGGTGCCCGATCCGCCCAGTCCAGGAGGTCGAGCCGCCACCGGTCGGCGAGCCGCAGGCACCACCGGAAGGCGCCGCCGACGAAACCGATCGCGACGCCAGCGCCGAGCGCCACCGCACACAACAGCACCAGCCCGCGGGTGGGGTCGTCGGAACCTGCCGGTGTGTGCGCCATGTCGGCTTCCATGGAGGTGCACGGTGGTCCCGCCCAGTATCGCCGACTTGGGGCGCCCGCACCGGGGTCCGGGACACGACGGCGGGACGCAATCGCCGGAAACGGCAGGGGCGGTGGGCGATAGTGGGTGCATGCGGTCGACCTGTTCCCTGTACATCGATGCCGGCTACCTCCTCGCGTCCGCGGCGACGCGGATCACCGGGACGTCGCTGCGCAGCGGGATCCACGTCGAGTACGCCCCGCTGATCAGTTCCCTGGTCGACGCCGCGGAGGCGCGGTCGGGTCTGCCGGTGCTGCGCGTGCACTGGTACGACTCGGCTCGCGACGGCATCCCCGACTGTCAGCAGGAGCGGATCGGCGAGCTCCCGAAGGTGAAGCTTCGGCTCGGCCGGTTCGGGTACACCGGCGAGCAGAAGGGCGTCGACATCCGGATCGGCCTCGACCTGGTGGCGCACGCCCGCAACGGCGCATCCGATGTGTTCTTCCTCGTTTCCGGCGACGACGACCTCACCGAGGCCGTCGAGGAGGCGCAGGTGCACGGCGTCCAGGTGGTGCTGCTCGCCGTCCCCACCGTCGGCGGCAAGCCGCACGGGGTGAGTAGGCACCTGATCCGGGCCGCCGACGAACTCGACAGCATCGACGGGGCCGCGGTCGACGCCGCGGTAATGAAGGTGGACCGGCAACCCGTGCCGGCGCCGGCCCCGGTGCCCGCGCCGCGCACCCCCGCGGTGGCGGCGGCCCGGCCGACCGCCCGCACCCCCCTCGACGTGGCGACCGCGGCGCACCCCCCTGCCGCGCCGCGGCCGTCGAGCGTGCTCGCCTACAGCGTCTCGACCGGATCCCCCGCACAGGCGCAGCGCGGCTACGAGGACGTCGACCGCGACGACCTGATCGACGAGGTGGTGCTGCGCGTCCTCACCTCGTTCCGGGAGAGCGCCACCCCCGCGGGCCTGCAGGAGCTGCAGAACGCGAAGCCGTCGATCCCCCGCGACATCGACCGCGCGCTGCTGCTCGATGCCTCCGACGTGATGCAGCGGTACGACCTGGACGAGCGGATCCGGTACCGGCTGCGGGCGCGGTTCTGGGAGAAGTACGACGAGAGCTGAACTGCCGTGGGCCGCAGTGCTGTTCGGCGATTCGCCGCAGGCCTACCGATTCGGCGCTGGCTGCACTACCCCTGTGCACAAGCCTTTTCCGGCGTGCACAGGGCAGTGCGCGTCGAATAGCCCTGCGTGTGCCGCAGAAGGTCTGTGGACTGCCGCACGATCGGATGACGGTCCCGCCGACCGGACGTTCTCGACGGGACCGCGTCCCCCGCTCACGCGTCGTGACTGCTGTCCCTGGTGAACCTGACGCGGTGGACCTCCTCGTCGGGTCCGGTGAGCAGGTACCGCCGGGGCGTGGTGCCGACCGTGCGCCGGAACGCCGCCAGGAACGCACTCGCGGTGGCGTACCCCACGGCGTGCGCCACGCGCGACACCGGCTGCCCCTCCGCCAGCAGCGGCAGGGCCGCGCGCAGCCGGACCCGGGTGCGCCACCGATCGAAGCTCATCCCGGTGTCGCGGCTGAACTGCCGCGTCAAGGTCCGCCTGCTCACCCCGACGACGCGCGCGTGGGCCTCCAGGCCACGCGGGTCGGCCGGATCCGCGAGCAGGGCGTCCGCCACGATCCGGACGCGCTCGTCGGTGGGCTGCGGCACCTCGATGGGACGGGTCGGCAGCGGGTGCAGCAGGTCGGGCACCACCGCCTCGGCGCGCAACCGCGCCTCGTCGGGCAGGTCGTCCCGGGCCAGGTACGCCGCCAGTTCGGCCAGCAGGCCGTCGATGCCGACCACCGTGGGCTCGGTCCAGTCCAGCGGGCACTGCTCGGGGGCCAGATACAGGCTGCACAGCACCGCGTCGCGGGTGGCACCCGTCGTGTGGGAGATGCCAGCGGGTATCCACAGCGCCCTGGTCGGCGGCAGAACCCAGTACAGCTCGCCGACCCCGACGCTCAGGACTCCCCGGCGGGTCCAGGCGATCTGGTGGTGGGTGTGACGGTGCTCGGGGATCCACTCCCCCGAGGCCAGCGGGAAGTGACCCACGACGATCGCGCCGATGTCCTCCATGCGACATAGTGTGGCCTCCGTGCGGATTGTGGCCAACTGTGGCGGGTCATAGCGTCGTCTCGTGCCGATGATTCTGCTGTGTCTCGTCCAGTTCATGCTCGTGCTCGATGACACCGTCGTGAATGTGGCCCTGCCCAGCATCCGAGATGAGCTGGGATTCAGCCCATCCGGCTTGCCCTGGGTCGTCAACGCCTACTTCCTCGCGTTCGGTGGGCTGCTGCTGCTGTGTGGCCGGATGGCGGATCTGCTGGGCCGCCGGCGCGTCTTCCTGATGGGCGTTGCGCTGTTCGGGGTGGCCAGCCTGGCCTGCGCGATCGCGCAGGAGCCGTGGCAGCTGGTGGTCGGGCGATTCGTGCAGGGGGCGGGGGCGGCGATGGCCAGCCCGGCGGCGATGTCGATGATCACGTTGCTCCATCCGGGGCGGGAGGAGCGCGCCAGAGCGCTCGGCATCTGGGGTGGCATCGCGGCACTGGGCGGCACCTCGGGGCTGGTGCTGTCCGGGGCGCTGACGGAGCTGGTCTCCTGGCGTGGCATCTTCCTGATCAACCTGCCGATCGTCGCGCTTGCCCTTGCGCTGCTCCCGCGGCTGCTCCCCGAGTCCCGCGCCCCGGGCCAGCGCCACCTCGACGTTCCCGGCGCGGTGCTGGTGACCGGTGCCGCCGTGTCGCTGGTGTACGGACTGCTGCGGGCCAGCGAGACTGGCTGGAGCGATCTGATCGTCGTCGGTGCCGTCGGGCTGTCCGCCGCCCTGGCCGGGGCGTTCCTGACGGCGGAGTGGCGATCGACGGCGCCGCTGGTGCCGATGTCGTTCCTCGCCTCGCGCACGCGCGCCATCGCCAACGTTGCGACCCTGCTGTTCTCGATGGCGATGTATGCGATGGCGTTCCTGTTGATGATCCAGATCCAGACCGTGCTGACGTACAGCCCGCTGCTGGCCGGCATCGCCTACCTGCCCTACGGCGCGGGCATTCTGGCGGGGATGTGGCTGTCCTCCCGCGTCTCCGTCAGGATCGGCACCCGCTGGGCTCTGCTCCTGGCCTTCCTGATCAACATCGTCGGACTGCTGCTGCTGTCCGGTCTTGCCGCTGGCGATTCCTACGTCACCCATGTGCTGCCCGGAATGCTGGTGCTGAGCGTGGGCAACGGGCTGAGCCTGCCGGTCCTGGCCGTGACCGCGGTCGACGGCACCACCGACAAGGACGCCGGGCTCGGCTCGGCGCTGTTCACATCCGTCCAACAGATCGGCGGCGCCATCGGCGTAGCCGCACTGGCCATCCTGGGCTACTCGGGTGGACTCACCGCGGGCGCGGTCTGCCTGGCGCTCGGCGCGGTGCTCATCGTCATCGCGCTGCCGCGGCCTGACCACCGCGCACGGCCGTCTGCCGGGCGTGGCGCCGATGACCGCAGCGTGCCGTCCGCCGCGCAAACCTGAACGACGACAGCAAAAAAAGAACGAGGTCACGACCTCTTTCGAGTTCGTGACCTCGTTCGTCGCAGTTCGTGGAACTGCTCCTGGTGGGCGAAGGGGGACTTGAACCCCCACGTCCCGAAGGACACTGGCACCTGAAGCCAGCGCGTCTGCCATTCCGCCACTCGCCCGAGCGACGCTGGAAACACTAGCACGCACCATGCCGAAATCACGATTCGCCCGTCTGACCTGCGGCGATGCGCGCCGCCGATGACGTTGTCGCGCGTCACGGATACCATGCAGAAGCGGTCGCGGTTGACCGCGACACGCGGCGAGGTCGAGAGGAGGCGACGTGGGTATCGTCCAGCGCTTCGAACGGAAGCTTCAGGGCGCCGTCGGCGACGGTCTGGCCCGGGTCTTCGGCGGAGGAGTCGTTCCCCAGGAGGTCGAGTCCGCGCTGCAGCGCGAGGCGGTCGACGGGTTGCAGCGGCTCGACGGCGGGCACACGCTCGCCCCGAACTCCTACGTGATCACGATCAACGAGTCCGATCACGAGGAACTGTCCTCGGATCGGGAATTGACGGTGCGGGCGTTCTCCCGCCACCTTGAGGACTTCATCCGTGACCAGGGGTGGCAGACCTATGGGCCGGTTTCCGTACGGTTCGAGGCATCACCCACACTGCACACGGGGCAGTTCCGGACCAGTGGTGCGGTGGATCCGGATGTGGGGACAACCCCTCCCCCTCGACCGAATCGGCAAGTAGCCTTACCGCCCGCGAACGCACGACCCTCCGCACCGAAGAATTCAGGAGCTGGCCAGATGACCCAGAACCCAGGTTTCGACCCCTCGCGTGAGCCCGCCGACGAGGGTCGCTACCCGCAGGACCGGCAGGTCAGCGCCCAGAATGGCAACGCCTACCCGAGCTACTCCGCGGCGGGCGGCGGCTACGACCAGCCCCGCAACGGCTACGCGCAGGGCGGCGCGCAGCAGCGCAACGGTGCCGAGTACCCGGCGAACCCGTACCCGCAGACGGACTACGCGAACCCGTACCCGCCGAACCCCGACTACGCGCAGGGCGGCAGCGACTACGCCTCGGCCGACTACGCGCAGCAGGACTACGCGAACCCGTACCCGCCGAACCCGGACTACCCGGCCTACGGCCAGCAGCAGCCCGACTACGCGCAGCAGGACTACGCGAACCCGTACCCGCCGAACCCGGACTACCCCGCCTACGGCCAGCAGCAGCCCGACTACGCGCAGCAGGCCGACTACGGGCAGCAGGACTACGCGAACCCGTACCCGCCGAGCGCCGACTACCCGGCCTACGGCCAGCAGCAGGGCTACGGCCAGCAGCCGCAGCAGCAGCAGTACGGGCAGCCGTACGGCGGCGACTTCCAGGGCGGCTTCGAGCAGAACCGCGCCCTCACCGCGACCCTGCAGCTCGAGGACGGCAGCGGCCGCAACTTCCAGCTGCGGGAGGGCCGCAACGTGATCGGCCGCGGCCAGGAGGCCCAGTTCCGGCTCCCCGACACCGGTGTCTCCCGCCGCCACATCGAGGTCCGCTGGGACGGCCAGGTCGCGATGCTGTCGGACCTCGGTTCCACCAACGGCACCACCGTCAACGGCGCTCCCGTGCAGGACTGGCAGCTGGCCGACGGCGACGTGATCCGGGCCGGGCACTCCGAGATCCTGGTGCGTATCGTCTAGTTACCGGACAGTTACCCAGTCCGACGTGGCCAACCCGACAGCAGCGGAACTCCGCAGGAATTCCGTATTGTGGTTCGGGCGTCCCTGATGCGATCGACAACCGCCGCATCGCCATACGACGCTGTCGGCACGACGCCGCACGCACGAGGAGGAGGTGGACCGCTGTGCAGGGACTCATCCTGCAGTTGACCAGGGCCGGCTTCCTGCTGCTCCTGTGGTTGTTCGTGTGGGCGGTCCTGCGCACCCTGCGCAACGACGTCTACGCCGCGGCGGGCGTTCGGATCCCGCCCCGCGGCCGCAGCGCGTCGTCCGTGCTGCCGACGTTCGGGAAGCCGAAGGTCGCGAAGAACCTCGTCGTGACGCAGGGCTCCCTCGCGGGCACCCGGATCACGCTCGGCACCCAGCCGGTGCTCATCGGCCGCGCCGACGACTCGACGCTGGTGCTCACCGACGACTACGCCTCCACCCGGCACGCCCGCATCTCCCCCCGCGGAACCGACTGGTACGTGGAGGATCTCGGCTCCACCAACGGCACCTACCTGGACCGGGCCCGCGTCACCACCGCGGTCCGGGTGCCGCTCGGCACCCCGGTTCGGGTCGGCAAGACCGTGATCGAGCTCCGCCCGTGACCCTCGTCCTGCGCTACGCAGCGCGCAGCGACCGCGGCCTCGTGCGGTCCAACAACGAGGACTCCGTCTACGCCGGCGCCCGCCTGCTGGCCCTCGCCGACGGCATGGGCGGGCACGCCGCGGGCGAGGTCGCCTCGCAGCTGATGATCGCCGCGCTGGCGCACCTCGACGACGACGAACCCGGCGACGACCTGCTCGGCAAGCTGGAGGCCGCCACCCGGCACGGTAACGCCGCCATCGCCGAACAGGTCGAGGAGGAACCCGAACTCGACGGCATGGGCACCACCCTGACCGCGATCCTGTTCGCGGGCAGCAAGCTCGGCCTCGTGCACATCGGCGATTCCCGCGCCTACCTGCTCCGCGACGACGCGCTCACCCAGATCACCCGCGACGACACCTTCGTGCAGTCCCTCGTCGACGAGGGCCGCATCACCGCCGAACAGGCACACACCCACCCGCAGCGGTCGCTGATCATGCGGGCGTTGACCGGCAACGAGATCGAGCCGACGCTGACCGTCCGCGAGGCCCGCGCCGGCGACCGGTACCTGCTGTGCTCCGACGGACTGTCCGACGTCGTCAGCGACGAGACCATCGCCGACGTCCTGCGCGGCGGCACCCCCGCCGACTCGGCGGACCGGCTGATCGAGTTGGCGTTGCGCAGCGGCGGACCCGACAACGTCACCGTCGTCGTCGCCGACGTCATCGACCTGGACTACGGTCCGAGCCGCCCGATCGTCGGGGGCGCCGCCTCCGACGAGGAGGAGGACACCCCGCCGCCGGACACCGCAGCGGGCCGCGCCGCCGCGATGCGTCCGCCGCGGGCCACCCCGCGCCGGGTGACCGTCACCGAACCGGAACCGAAGAAGAGTCACCGGATGCGGTGGACCCTGATCTCGCTCGGCCTGGTCGTCGCGCTCGCGGTCGGGCTGCTCATCGGGCGGGCCCTGATCCGCAACAACTACTACGTCGGCGCCGACGACGGTCGCGTCGCCGTGCTGCGCGGGGTGCCCGGCTCCGTCCTCGGGTACTCGCTACAGGAGGTCGACCTCGTCGGCTGCGTCACCGAGGACGGCGACCTGACGCTGGTCGCCACCGACATCACCCCCACATCCTGCACGGCGCTGATGGTCGACGACCTGCAGCCGTCCGCGCGGGAACAGGTCCGGGCCGGGTTGCCGTCCGGGTCGCTCGCCGATGCGAAGGACCAGATGCACCGGCTCACCGACGGGGACCTCCTCCCGGTGTGCACGCCGCTGACCACCAGCACGCAACCCACCCCGACCCCGACCCCGGCCCCCGCGCCCGCCCCGGCCCCCACCCCGGTCCCCGCGCCGGGAGCACCCCCCGCGCCCCCGGCGCCGCCCGCCCCGGCACCCGTACCGACCACGGAAGCGGCCCCGCCGACGGAGACGACGCTGCCTCAGGTCCCGGGACAGAATTGCAGGACCGGTAGCTGATGTCCGTGTCCTCGGCACCCTCGGGTGCCTCCTTCCCGAGCCCACCCGGCGGTTTCGCCCCCGCACCCCCTCCGTCGAACCGCCGCGGTGTGGAACTGCTGCTGATCGGCGCCGCCATCGCGATCACCACCCTGTCGTTGGTGCTCGTCGAGATCAGCCAGGAACAGGCCCTCACCTGGGACCTCGCCAAGTATGCGATCGCGTACGCGGTCCTGTTCCTCGTCGCGCACGCCGCGGTCCGCCGGTTCGCGCCGCACGCCGACCCGCTGCTGCTGCCGATCGTCGCGCTGCTCAACGGCCTCGGCCTGGTCCTGATCCACCGGCTCGACCTCGCGGACGCGTCCAGCGCCGCCTACTTCGGTAGGGAGGCGCCGTCCCCGGACGCCACCCAGCAGGTGCTGTGGACGGCGCTCGCGATCGCCGGGTTCATCGCGGTGCTGGTGCTGCTGCGCGATTACCGGCTGCTCGCGCGGTACAGCTATACCCTCGGCCTCGCCGGGCTGGTGCTGCTCGCGATCCCCGCGATCCTGCCGTCGTCGATGTCCGAGGTGAACGGCGCCAAGATCTGGATCAAGCTGCCGTTCTTCAGCATTCAGCCGGGCGAGTTCGCGAAGATCCTGCTGATCATTTTCTTCGCGTCGGTCCTGGTGTCGAAACGCGAACTGTTCACCACCGCGGGCAAGCACGTCTTCGGCCTCGACCTGCCGCGCGCCCGCGACCTCGGCCCGATCCTCGTCGCCTGGGTGGTGTCGATCGGCGTGCTGGTGCTCGAGAAGGACCTCGGCACCTCGCTGCTGCTGTTCGGCACCGTGCTGGTGATGCTGTACGTCGCGACGGAACGGGCCGGCTGGCTGGTGATCGGCGGCGGCCTGCTCGCGCTCGGCTTCGTCCTCGCCTACCAGATGTTCGGGCACGTCCGGGTCCGCGTGCACACCTGGCTCGACCCGCTCGCCGACTACAACAACACCGGCTACCAGATTTCCCAGTCGCTGTTCGGGCTCGCCACCGGCGGCGTCGCCGGCACCGGGCTGGGCAGCGGCAGGCCGTCGCAGGTCCCGTTCGCGAAGACCGACTTCATCGTCGCCACGATCGGTGAGGAACTCGGCCTGATCGGGCTCGCCGCGGTGCTGATGCTGTTCCTGATCTTCGTCATCCGCGGCCTGCGCACCGCGCTCGCGGTCCGGGACAGCTTCGGCAAGCTGCTCGCCGCTGGCCTGTCGTTCACGATCGCGATCCAGCTGTTCGTCGTCGTCGGCGGCGTCACCAAGCTGATCCCGCTGACCGGTCTGACCACCCCGTTCATGTCGTACGGCGGCTCGTCGCTGCTGGCGAACTACCTGCTGCTGGCGCTGCTGATGAAGATCTCCGACGCCGCCCGCACCCCACCGGAACCGAAGCAGAAGGGACCCGCACCGATCGCGGACGCACCGACGGAAATGCTGAGGCGCACATGAACACCCCGCTGCGCCGGGTCGCGATGGCCGTGATGGTGATGGTCGTCGCGCTCCTCGCCAACGCCACCTACGTGCAGGTCATCAAGGCCGACGACCTGCGCACCGACCCGCGGAACTCGCGGGTGCTGCTCGACGAGTACTCCCGCCAGCGCGGGCAGATCTCGGCGGGCGGGCAGGTGCTGGCCGCGTCCGTCCCCACCGACGACCGGTACAAGTACCTGCGCACCTACCCGCCGAACCCGTCGTCGCCGTCCAGCCCGTTCGCGAACGCCCCCGTCACCGGCTTCTACTCGATGCTCTACGGCAACACCGGCCTCGAACGCGCCGAGGACGCGATCCTCAACGGCTCCGACAACCGGCTGTTCGGGCGCCGCTTCTTCGACCTGGTCTCCGGCCGCGACCCGCGCGGCGGCAACGTCGTCACCACCATCGACCCGGTGGTCCAGCAGGTCGCCTACGACCAGCTCACCGCGAAGGGCTACACCGGGTCCGTCGTCGCGATCGAACCGAGCACCGGGCAGGTCCTCGCGATGGCCAGCACCCCCAGCTACGACCCGAACCTGCTCGCCAGCCACGACGGCAAGGTCAGCACGCAGGCGTGGGAGGACCTCAACGCCGACCCGGACAAGCCGCTGCTCAACCGGGCCGTGTCGCAGACCTACCCGCCGGGGTCGACGTTCAAGGTGGTCGTCACCGCCGCCGCGCTGGCGAACGGAACGACCCCCGACGAGCAGCTGACCGCGGCGCCGAACATCACCCTGCCCGGCACCACGACCACCCTGGAGAACTACGACGGCACCACCTGCGGCGGCGGCCCAACCGCGTCGCTGCGGGAGGCGTTCGCGCGGTCCTGCAACACCGCGTTCGTCGAGCTCGGCATCCGCACCGGCGCCGACGCGTTGAAGGATCAGGCGTCGGCGTTCGGGATCACCGCGGACTCGCCGGGCATCCCGATCCCGGTCGCGGACGGCACCGTCGGATCGATCCCCGACGACGCCGCGCTCGGCCAGTCCAGCATCGGGCAGCGGGACGTGGCGCTCACCCCGCTCGAGAACGCGGTGATCGCGGCGACCGTCGCCAACGGCGGCGTCCGGATGCAGCCGCACCTCGTCGCGCAGCTGCAGAGCCCGGACCTGTCCGACCTGGCCACCACCGCGCCCGAATCGAAGGGACAGGCGGTGTCCCCGCAGGTCGCGGCCACCCTGACCGACCTGATGATCGGGTCGGAGAACAACACCGGCGGCGGGAACAAGATCCCGGGCGTGCAGATCGCGTCCAAGACCGGCACCGCCGAGCACGGCAACGACCCGCGGAACACGCCGCCGCACGCCTGGTACATCGGGTTCGCGCCCGCCGCGAACCCGACGGTCGCGATCGCGGTCATCGTCGAGGACGGCGGCGACCGCGGCGCCGCGGCCACCGGCGGCTCGGTGGCCGCACCGATCGGCCGGGCCGTGATCGCCGCTGCCCTGCAGCGGGAGGGGGAACGATGAGTCTGCAGAACGGCGCGGTCATCGCGAACCGGTACCGGCTGCTCCGCCTGATCGCCACCGGCGGCATGGGCCAGGTGTGGGAGGCGACGGACAACCGGCTGCACCGCCGCGTCGCCGTCAAGGTCCTCAAGTCGGAGTTCTCCTCCGACCCCGAGTTCCTGGAGCGGTTCCGCATCGAGGCCCGCACCACCGCCCAGCTGAACCATCCGGGGATCGCGGGCATCTACGACTACGGCGAGACCCGCGACGCGGCGGGCGCCGCCACCGCCTACCTGGTGATGGAGCTGGTCAACGGGGAGCCGCTCAACGCGGTCCTCGCGCGGGTCGGACGGCTGTCGCTGCCGCACGCGCTGGACATGCTCGAGCAGACCGGTCGCGCGCTGGAGGCGGCGCACGCGGGCGGCGTCGTGCACCGCGACGTCAAACCCGGCAACATCCTGATCACCCCGACCGGGCAGGTGAAGATCACCGACTTCGGGATCGCGAAGGCGGTCGAGGCGTCCCCGGTCACCCGCACCGGCATGGTGATGGGCACCGCGCAGTACATCGCCCCGGAGCAGGCCCTCGGGCAGGACGCCACCCCGGCCAGCGACGTGTACGCGCTCGGCGTCGTCGGCTACGAGGCGCTGTCCGGGCACCGCCCGTTCAGCGGGGACGGCGCGCTGACCGTCGCGATGAAGCACGTGCAGGAGGTGCCAGCGCCGCTGCCCGCGGACCTGCCACCGAACGTGCGGGAACTGATCGAGATCACGATGGCGAAGGACCCCGCCGCCCGCTACCACAGCGGCGGCGAGTTCGGGGACGCCGTCGCCGCCGTCCGGGCCGGTGCCCGGCCGCCGATGCCGGGCTCCGGCGCACCGACCGTCGCGGTCGCACCACCCACCGCGGCCACCCAGGTGCTGACCTCGTCGACCGATGCCTATGCTGGGCCCGATCCGGTGGCGGACCCGCCACCATCCGGGCTGACCCCCGGTCAGCGGGCCCTGGCCTGGGGCGGCGGCGCCCTGGTGCTGCTGGCACTGCTGCTCGGCGGCTGGGTGCTGCTGACCGGGGGTGACGGGCAACCGCCGAGCCCGGGCGCACCGACGACCACCCGGACGCCGGTGACCACCACCCACGCACCGACGACCACCCGGCCGACGACCACCGAACGAACAACGGAGTGGACCACGGAGCAGACGACGGAACCGACGACCCTGTGGACGACGGAACCGACGACGACCACCGAGCCGCCGACCACCACGCTGGAACGGACCACGACGACGACCACCGAGCCGCCGACCACCACGACCGAGACCACCACCGAGACCACGACCGAGACGACGACCTCGGCTTCCCAAGGACAGCCATGACCACACCGCGCAAACTCTCCTCCCGCTACGAGCTGGGCGAGATTCTCGGCTTCGGTGGCATGTCCGAGGTGCACCTGGCCCGCGACCTGCGGCTCAGCCGCGACGTCGCGATCAAGGTGCTGCGCGCCGACCTGGCCCGCGACCCCACGTTCTACCTGCGGTTCCGCCGCGAGGCACAGAACGCGGCCGCGTTGAACCATCCGGCGATCGTCGCCGTCTACGACACCGGCGAGGCCGAGACCGACGGCGGTCCGCTGCCGTACATCGTGATGGAGTACGTCGACGGCGTCACCCTGCGCGACATCGTCCGCGGCGAGGGCCCGATGGCGCCGCGCCGCGCGATGGAGGTCATCGCCGACGTGTGCGCGGCGCTCGACTTCAGCCACCGCAACGGCATCGTGCACCGCGACATCAAGCCCGCGAACATCATGATCAACCGTTCCGGTGCGGTGAAGGTGATGGACTTCGGCATCGCCCGCGCGATCTCGGACAGCTCCAGCCCGATGACGCAGACCGCCGCGGTGATCGGCACCGCGCAGTACCTCTCGCCCGAGCAGGCCCGCGGCGAGCAGGTCGACGCCCGCTCCGACGTGTACTCGCTCGGCTGCGTGCTGTTCGAGGTCCTCACCGGGGAACCGCCGTTCAAGGGCGACTCCCCGGTCGCGGTCGCCTACCAGCACGTCAAGGAGGATCCGGCGCTGCCGTCGTCGGTGAACCCCGACATTCCGCGCGAGCTGGACTCGGTGATCCTCAAGGCGATGAGCAAGAACCCCGCCAACCGGTACCAGAGCGCCGCCGAGATGCGCAGCGACCTGGTGCGGGTGCTCGGCGGGCAGCGCCCCTCCGCGCCGATGGTGATGAACGACGAGGACCGCACCACCATCCTCGGTGCCGTCGACACCAACTCCGGCCGGTACGCGGCGACCCCGCCTGCCGCAGCGACCCCCACCGCCGCTGCTGCCGCGGTGCCGCCGCAGCAGCAGGACGGCTCCCGCAAGGCGCTGAAGATGACGCTGCTCGCGGTCGCCGCGCTCGCGGTGATCGGCATCGTCGGTGCATTCCTGTGGTCGCTCGGCCCCGGGTCGAAGGCCGCGCAGGTCACCATCCCCGACGTCACCAACCAGGCGTCGCAGGCCGCGCAGACCGAACTGCAGAACCTCGGCTTCCGGGTGCAGACGCAGCAGAAGCCCAGTGATGTCGTCGCGACCGGCAACGTCGTCGCCACCATCCCGGTCGCAGGCTCCCGCGCCGACGAGGGCACGGTCGTCACCCTCGACGTGTCGTCGGGACCGCAGCAGGTGGAGGTGCCGAAGCTGACCGGGATGACCCAGTCGCAGGCCGCGCAGGCGCTGAACGCGGCCGGGTTGGCGCTCGACCCGAGCGTGGAGCGGGCGCCATCGTCCGCCGACGAACTCGACAAGGTCACCGCCCAGCAGCCCGCGTCGGGTGCCACCGTCGACCTCAACGGCACCGTGCAGGTGACCCTCGGCAGTGGCCCCGAACAGGTCCGCGTCCCGAACGTCGTCGGGCAGACCCTCGAGGTCGCGCAGCCCAACGTCGAGGGCGCCGGGTTCAAGGTCGAGGTGGAGAACGTCGACTCCGGCAGGCCGAAGGGGCAGGTGGTGTCCACCGACCCGACCGGCGGCGGGACCGCGGCCCGCGGCAGCACCGTCAAGCTGAAGGTGTCCAACGGCAACATGATCCAGATGCCGGACCTGTCGAACCAGACCGTGTCGAAGGCGCTCGACTCGCTGCGCCGAGCAGGGTGGACCGGCTCGACCAGCCAGCTGGTGCAACATCCGGAGGCGACCCTCGAAACCGATCAGGTCGGGAAGGTGGTCACGCAGACGCAGCCGCCGGGGTCCGAGGTGTCGAAGACCGCGTCCATCACGGTCGGCATCGGCCAGCTCGGCATCCCGAGCGGCAACCGCTAGCCCAACCCCGCCCTCGCCCGCCCGGCCTGAGCAACCCCGCCCCGCCCGGCCTGACCCGCCCGCCCGGCCAACCCCGCCCCGCCTGACCGAATGTGGGATTCGGTCAGTTGAACTGATCGAATCCCACATTCGGTCAGGGGGCGGGGCGGTCGGTCAGGGGTGGGTGAGCGCGTCGCCGAGAGCGCGGGCCATCTCCGCCTCAAGGGTCTCGATCAGGCCCTCCGCGGGCCGCTCGCCGCACACCTCGAGCCAGTTCGCGAGCATCCGGTGCCCGCCCTGGGTCAACACCGACTCCGGGTGGAATTGGACGCCGTGGATCGGCAGATCCCGGTGCCGCAGCGCCATCACGATGCCGGAGTCGGTGTGCGCGGTCGGGATCAGCACGTCGGGCAGCGTCTCCGGCAGCACCGTCAGCGAGTGGTAGCGGGTCGCGGTGAACGGGCTGGGAAGCCCGGCGAGCACCCCGGTGCCGTCGTGGGTGACCTGACTGGTCTTGCCGTGCAGCAGCTCCGGTGCCCGGTCGACGGTCGCGCCGAACGCGGCACCGATCGACTGATGCCCCAGGCACACCCCGAGCAGCGGCGTCGACGCCGCCGCACACGCCGCGACCAGGTCCATGCTGGCCCCTGCCCGTTGCGGGGTGCCCGGTCCGGGGCTGAGCAGGATCCCGTCGAAGTCGGATGCGACCGCGGCCCGATCGTCGAGCCGCGGGTCGTCGTTGCGCCACACCGTCGCCGTGGTGCCGAGCTGGCCCAGGTACTGGACCAGGTTGAACACGAAGCTGTCGTAGTTGTCGACGACGAGGATGCGCATGGCGTCAGGATAGGCGCACCGGCCCGCACGGCGGGTACGGGCGTCGGTTCAGCGCGCGAACCTGGTCCGCATCTGCCCGTCGTAGGCCGGGACGGACAGGTCGTCCGACGGTTCCTGGACGAAGCCAAGCCCGTAGCGGACCGCGTACTGCTTGAACAGCCGCACCCCAGGTTCCCCGTCCAACGCGGCGGTCAGCCGGGCGGGGTCGCCGAGCGCGGTCATCACGTAGGGCGGGCTATAGGTGCGTCCGTGCAGCAGCAGCGTGTTGCCGATGCAGCGGGGCGCGGTGGTCGCGACGACCCGCTGATCCTGCAACCCGACCGCCGTCGCGCCGCCCGCCCACAGCGCGTTGAGGACGGACTGGACATCCTGTTGGTGCACCACCAGGTCGTCGGGGCGCACGCCCGCCGGATAGTTGCCGTCGGAGTCGCGGGGCGCGTCGGTGAGGGTGACGGTCACCCCCGGTCCGCTCGCCGCGGCCAGCCCGGCGGGACCCTCCAGGCCACGAACCCGGTCGAGGACCTGCGCAACGCCAGCATCGGAATCGGCGGCACCCGCCTGCAGCGCGTCGACCTGCGCGGCGAGCACGTCGCGGTCGGCGGTGATGTGGTCGAGGTCGGACTGGGCGGCCCGCACCAGATCCGACAGCCTGGTGGTGTCGCCGCGGCGCAGCTCGTCTCCGGAGGACGCCTCGCGCGCGGTCGCGAACAGCAGCCCGGCAACCAGGCACACGATCGGCACGCACACCAGCCAGAGCCCGGACCGGCGGGGGCGTTCGGTCATCGCGGTGCCTCCCGGCGAAGTCGTCGTGATCCGCGCCCGACGGATCGGTGCCGGACCGGTGCGAATGCCGCTACCGTAGGCTCGAATCTACCTGCCCTGCACACATCACCCGAGGACGTCATGCCGAAGTCGAAGGTCCGTAAGAAGACGGACTACACCGTCAACCCCGCGAACCGCACTCCCGTGAAGGTCAAGGCCGGGCCGTCGAGCCCGATCTACGTGACGGTGATGCTCGGCCTGATGGTGATCGGCCTGGCCTGGCTGATCGTGTACTACCTCGCCGGCGAGCAGATCGATTTCATCAACAACCTGGGCGCGTACAACTTCCTGATCGGGTTCGGTTTCATGGTTGCCGGGTTGATCATGACGATGCGCTGGCGATGACCTGCGGTTTTGCTCAAATCCCCGGACGCGATTACACCCATGTCATTCATCCCCACTGTGGATAGCGCCTGTGGATAACTCTGGGGAGGGTGCGTTGAACGGTCCGGCAACCGGGTGGTCGACCCCCGCCGCGGCGCTCGCCGCGACCGGGGTCGGCGGGGTGGCGATGGCGATCGCCGCGCTCGCCGTCCCCGCGGATCCCGCGGGCCGGGTCCTGATCGGGTTGGCCGCGCTCGGTCTGCTCACCATCACCGCGCTCGGCGCGCGGCAGCGTCCGCGGCTCGCGATCCAGGACGGGGACCGGGGACTGACAATGCAGCGGCTCCTCGGCCGCCTCGACGTCGACCGCACCGAGGTGAGCCGGATCCGGGTCGTCCGCTATCCGCGGCTCGGCCGCCGGGTGCCGATGCTGGAGATCGACATCCGGCCACCCGGCGTCGACGACGACCGGCTGCTGATCTTCGGCCGCTGGGACCTCGGCACCGACCCGGCCACGGTTTTCGAGGAGCTCGACGCCCGCGGCCTGGTCCCCCCGGACCGCCGCTCCGCCACCCCGTGACCCGGGGCTACAGCCCGTACTCGCTGCGCAGCTGCGCCACGCGCATGCCGATGACGCCGAGGGTAACGACGGCGACCACCCCCAGCCCGATCCAGCCGATCCGGACAATCTTGTCCCGGTCCTGCCCGGCGCCGAACCACTGCGGCGCGTAGAGCAGCGCGGCGGTCGCCGCCGCGCCGGCGGCGAGACCACCGAAGTGTCCCCAGAACGAGATGCCCGGCAGCGTCACGCTGATCACGACGTTGATCGCGATGACCGCGAGCACCGGTCCCGGACTGCGCCGCATCCGCAGGAGGAGCACGGCCTGCGCGCCCATGATGCCGAAGATCGCGCCGGACGCCCCGGCGGTGAAGCCGCTGCCCTCGAACGCCATCACCGAGGCGGACCCACCGAGCAGGGAGATCAGGTACACCGCGCCGTACCGGGCCCGCCCGAGCACGAGTTCGGTGTCCCGCCCGAGGACGTACAGCGCGAACATGTTGACCGCGAGATGCACGAGCCCAAAGTGCAGGAACCCGCTGCCCACCAGCCGGATCCAGTCGCCGGATGCCACGTCGACCGGGGACAGCACCCACCAACCGAACAGGGACGAGTCGAAGACGGCCGTCCCGGTGAACGGGTTGATGAAACCGCGGCCGTTGTCCATCAGCGACTTCGCCTGCAGCGCCGTCACCAGGAACACGAGGATGTTGATCCCCATCAACACGTAGGTGACGATCGGCGTCGGCGTCCCGGACCGCACCGGCGCGCCCGCGACGGTCCGCACGGTCGCCGTCTGTCGGTTCGCCGCGGCGACGCAGTCGACGCAGTGTTGGCCGACCGGGGCCGAGCGCAGGCAGTCGGGGCAGGCGGGGCGGCCGCAGCGGGTGCAGGACAGTCCGGTCGGTCGATCCGGATGCCGCACGCACCGCGGCTGGGGCGGGAGACCCTCGCCGGGCCCGCCGCCCCAACCGGGGTTGGTCATCGGTGTCCTCGGGGAATCAGGAGATGGTGATGCCGTTGATCACGACCGGCTCGACCGGGCGGTCCGAACGGTCGACCGGGGTGGCCGAGATGGCGTCGACGACCTTCTGCGACTCCGCGTCGACGACCTCACCGAAGATGGTGTGGCGACGGTTGAGGTGCGGGGTCTTCCCGGTGGTGATGAAGAACTGGGATCCGTTGGTGCCCGGACCCGCGTTCGCCATCGCGAGCAGGTAGGCGCGGTCGAACTGCAGTTCCGGGTGGAACTCGTCCGCGAACTGGTAGCCCGGGCCGCCGCGCCCGGTGCCGGTCGGGTCGCCGCCCTGGATCATGAAGCCGTCGATGACGCGGTGGAAGACGGCGCCGTCGTAGAAGGGGCCGGACTTCTCGCCCTTCGCATTCTGGGTGGTGTAGTCGGCGGAGCCGTCGGCGAGGCCGACGAAGTTGGCGACCGTCTTCGGCGCGTGGTTGCCGAACAGGGCGATCTTGATGTCGCCACGGTTGGTGTGCAGCGTTGCGGTTGCGGTCTGATTCGGTGAAGTCACCCCTCCATGGTGCCATTCACTCGACCGGAACATATGCGACAGTGGACCAATGACCCGCGCGACCGCCCACACCGCCGCCCCCCATGACGCCGAAACCGACGCCACCTCACCGGATGCGACCGCCCCGAGCGCATCGGACACCGCCCTCCGGCTCGCGAAATCCTCCGCGCTCGGCGTGTTGCGGGGCGCGAGCGGACTGGCCAAGGGCGGCGCCTCCGTCGGCACCTACCTGTTCGGCAACGGCTACACGCTCGCGAAGACCGCGGCGTCCCGCGCGAAGCGGCGGGCCGCCGCGCCGCACACCGAGGACCTCGTCGTCGTCGCCGCGACCGACAAGCACCGGGGCCGCCTGCTGCGGCGGGTGCTGGTGTTCAGCGCGGTCGGCGCCGCGGCCGCCGCCGCGGTGGCGGCGTGGCGCCTGCGACGCCCCGAGCCGGCGCCGGTCGCGGACCAGCCGCCGAGCCTGCGCGACGTCGAGGTCGTCGAGTAGCGGTTTCACGTGGAACGGCCCGGCACCCCCCCGGTCATCGCGGGGGGTGCTGGCCGAACCCGACCGGTGGACGGCCGTCAGCAGGTGCCCGCGGCGGGAACTCCGTTGAAGCGGTCCACCATGAACTGGGACGCCTCGGGCAGGCCGAGCAGCATCGGGGCGGCGTGGTTCACGCCGACACCCGTTCCGAGCGCGGGCAGCGGGTTCTCGGTGAACCGGACGGTCGCGCCCCGGTCGCACCAGTCGGCGGCGAGCTGAGCGGCCTGCCCGAACGGCACCACGTCGTCGTGCACGCCCGATTGGATCAACACCGGGGCGGCCGGCGTCAACCGGCCGATGCGCTGCCGGGCCAGGAGGTCCTTCGCGAGCGGCATCCGCTCCAGCACCACCGACAGCGGCTCACCGCTGCGGGTGTAGTCGCTGGTCCGCTGGAAACCGAACGCGGCGGCGGTCTCGGGAACGCACTGGGTCGCGGTCCGGGCCAGCATGTCCCGGCCGCGGTCGTTGATCTCGGTGTCGAGCAGCTCCAACAGCTCCGGGTAGGCCTGGACGAGGCTGTTGATCGAGTAGCCGATCGCGCCGGTCAGCGACGAGCCGTCGATCTCCTCCAGCGTGGCCTCGAGGTCGGCGGGGGGCGCGCCCGCGTATGCGCCCCTGACGTCGAGGTCCGGCGCGTACTGCGGCGCGAGTTCGGCGGCGGCCGCCGCCGCGCCGCCGCCCTGCGAATAGCCCCAGAAGCCGACCGGGCCGTCGGCGGTGATCGCGGTGTCGGGCAGGGCGCGGGCCGCACGGGCGGCGTCGATCACCGCGTGTGCCTGCGCTGCGCGGTTGACGTAGGTGTGGACACCGTCGGTGCCGAGTCCCTCGTAGTCGGTGACGACGACGGCGATGCCGCGCAGCAGGAGGTTGTCGACGGCGAGCGTCTCGTACTCGACCATCGGGGCGAGGTGCTCGTCGACGTTGAGCGGCTGCCCGAAGAGCTTCGACGGGGCGCACTGGTCACCCTGGCCGTGGGTTCCGACGGCGAGCGAGACCAGTGGCCGCTCTCCCGCTCCGGTCCACGGCGCCTGCGGGTCGAAGTAGGTGCCGGTGACCGCGATCGGCTTCCCGTTGGCGTCGGTGCTGCGGTACATGATCCGGGTGCTGTCCGCGGGGAAGCCGCCGGTCGAGGTCGGCACGCTCGGCACGAGAACCGCCTGCTCGGTCCGGATCAGCGCGCCAGCGGCGTCGGGCAGCTCGGTCGGGGCGCGGTAGAAGTCCGGGGCCGCCGCGGCCTGACCCGACATCGCGACGGCGGCGCCAGCGACCAGTGCGGCCGTGACGGCGCCGCGCACTCCCCTGCTGTTGATCACGTGGAGAACCCCCGAAGGAACGGATGCCTGTTACCGGTGGTAACAGATCGTCGGGGAGATTAACACAACACCGCGCCCGGCCCGGGCGACCGGCTCACGCCCGCGCAATGCACGACACCCCGCACCGTTCGGGTGCGGGGTGTCGCGGGAAAGCCTGTGAACTTGTGGAGCCTAGGAGATTCGAACTCCTGACATCTGCCTTGCAAAGGCAGCGCTCTACCAACTGAGCTAAGGCCCCGTCCGCGTCAGCGGCTGGTGACCTCGTGCCAGACGTCCTCGCCGCGTTGCTGTGAGCGCAGCTTGGTGAGTCCGAAGATCACTGCTGCCGCGGTCGCGATGACCACCAGAATCTTCATGCTCGAACCCTTCGTCGGCACGGGGAGTGGGCCTAGGAGGACTTGAACCTCCGACCTCTTCCTTATCAGGGAAGCGCTCTAACCGCCTGAGCTATAGGCCCGTGATCGGCCCGGAAGATCACTCTCTCGAACCGAGGCATGACACTACCCCACCGACCCGCGGCCACCAAAATCGGGCCGGTGGAGTAGCGAAAGACCAGGTCAGTCCCGATCCGCCAGGGTCACCTCGACACCGCCGACGAGATCGGTGCAGAGGTTGTAGATGAAGGCCCCGACCGTCGCGAGCGCGGTGAACAGGACGATGTTGATGCCACCGATCAGCGCCGAGTACCCGAACACCTGTCCCGCGGTCACCAGACCGGAGTCGGACGACTCCGAGATGATGTCGGTGAACGCGTTGTTCAGCCGATCCCACACGCCCATGCCGTCCAGCACGAGGTACAGGAATCCGATCGCGAACATCCACACGAAGAACATCGCCACCGACAGCACAAGGGCCACCTTGAGCGCGGACCACGGGTCGATCTTGCGGATCTGCACGGACGCCCGCAACGGGTCCCCGATCGGGGTGGTGGCCGCGACGACGACGGGCGGCTTCCGCGCAGGCACCTTCTCCGTCGCGACCGGCGTCGGATGCTTGATCTCCGACAGGTCGGGGAGGTCCTTCGCGAGGTCCTCCCGGTCGATGTGCCGGGTCGGGCCGTCGATCACGGCGGCCTTCGCCTGCGCCGCCTGCTTCTTCGCGGCCCGTGCGGGGTCGGCGGGCCGCTGCCCGGCAGGCCGGGCAGCGGGCTGCTGGGCGGTGGCCGCCTGCTGGGCGGCCGGTCGTGCCGCGGCGGGCGTGCCCGTACCTGCCTGCGCTGCCGCTGCCTTGCCGCTCGCTGCCGGGGTCTTGGCCGGCTGGGCGGGTGTCGCGGCGGACTGCGTGCCGCGCTGCCACGGCGGGGTCTGCGCACCGGACCGGGCGGCCGCGGCGGGCCGCCCCTGGCCGGGGCGGTCGGCCTGCTGCCCGCTCGTCGCGCCCTGGTCCGGACGCGATGCGGCCGGGGTGGACGGGGCGGAGCGGCCGCTGGCCTGCGCGCCGGACCCGGACGGCTCACCCGAGGCACCTGCGGCCGCCGGACGCCCAGCAGCGCCGGGGCCGGTTCCCGAGGTCGGTGCCGCGGCCGGGGGCTTCGACGACTCCCCCGCGGACGGCTTCGACGCGGCGGGCTTCGCCGACTCCGCCGCGGCGGACGGCGCGGACGCCTCCTTGGCTGCCGGCGCGGCCTGCTTGCCCGCGGCCGGTGCCGCGGTGGGCGACGTCGCCGCAGCATCCGGCTTCACCGCGGGACCGGCGGGTGTCGCCGCCGCGGTGTCCGGCTTCGCGGGCGTGGGCCGCGCCGACCCGTTTGCGGGCTGTGCCGAACCGCCGTTCACGGGCTGTACCGAACCGCCGTTCACGGGCGGGGCCGTCGACGCGGCCCCGTCCGAGACCCCATTGGTTCCGGTCTTCGCTGCCTGCGGCTGCCCCGACGGGCCGGGGCCCGCCGGGGTGGGCCGGTCGCTGCCGGACTGGTGGGGAGTGCTCACTTACGACTCCTTCGCTGCATCGGTCGCGGCGGCGTCGGACTCCTCGGGTTCGTCGGCGTTGCGCGCGATCGCGAGCAGGTTGTCGCCGTCCCCCAGGTTCATCAACCGCACGCCCTTGGTCTGTCGGCCGGCCTTGCGCACCTGCTTGGCCGCCGTGCGGATCACACCACCGCCGGAGGTGATGGCGTACACCTCGTCGTCGTCGTCGACGATGAGCGCTCCGACCAGGGTGCCACGCTTGCGGTCGTACTGGATCGTCAGTACGCCCTTGCCGCCGCGACCCTGCACCGGGTAGTCCTCCATCGGGGTGCGCTTCGAGTAGCCGCCGGAGGTCGCGACCAGCAGGTACGTCCCCTCCTTGACCACGTTCAGCGACAGCAGTGCGTCGTCACCGTTGAACCGCATGCCCTGCACACCGGACGTGGCACGGCCCATCGGGCGCAGCGCCTCGTCGGTGGCGGAGAAGCGAATCGACTGCCCCTGCTCGGACACGAGAAGCAGATCGTCCTCCGCGGAGCACAGCACCGCACCGACCAGTTCGTCCTCGCCGCGCAGGTTGATCGCGACGATGCCGCCGGACCGGTTCGAGTCGAAGTCCGACAGCTTCGACTTCTTCACCAGGCCGTTGCGGGTCGCGAGCACCAGGTAGGGTGCGTCCTCGTAGGACTGCAGCCGGATCACGCCCTGGATCCGCTCGTCCGGCTGGAACGCCAACAGGTTCGCGACGTGCTGACCGCGGGCGGTGCGCCCGGTCTCGGGCAGCTCGTACGCCTTCGCCCGGTAGACGCGGCCCTTCGTGGTGAAGAACAGCAGCCAGTCGTGGGTGGACGTGACGAAGAAGTGCCGGACCAGGTCGTCCTGCTTGAGTTCAGCACCCTTGACGCCCTTGCCGCCGCGCTTCTGCGAGCGGTACAGGTCGGTCTTGGTGCGCTTGGCGTACCCGGTCTCGGTGATCGTGACGACGACGTCCTCGCGCGCGATCAGGTCCTCGTCGGACACGTCGCCGTCGGCGGCGATGATCCGGGTGCGGCGATCGTCGCCGTACTTGTCGACGATCTCCTTGAGCTCGTCGCGGACGATCGCGCGCTGCCGCTCCGGCTTGGCGAGAATGTCCTGGTAGTCGGCGATCTCACGCTCGATCTCGGCGAGTTCGTCGATGATCTTTTGGCGTTCGAGCGCGGCGAGGCGACGCAGCTGCATCGCGAGGATCGCGTCGGCCTGGATGTCATCGACGTCAAGCAGGTTGATCAGGCCCGCGCGGGCGATGTCGACGGTCTGCGACGCGCGGATCAGCGCGATGACCTCGTCGAGGGCGTCGAGTGCCTTGACCAGACCGCGCAGGATGTGGGCGCGCTCCTCCGCCTTGCGGAGCAGGTACTTGGTGCGCCGGACGATGACCTCGAGCTGGTGGACGGTGTACAGCCGGATCATCTGATCGAGGCGCAGCGTGCGCGGCACCCCGTCGACGATCGAGAGCATGTTGCACCCGAACGTGGTCTGCAGCTGCGTGTGCTTGTACAGGTTGTTGAGCACGACCTTCGCGACCGCGTCCCGCTTGACGGTGACGACGATCCGCAGGCCGACGCGGTCCGAGGACTCGTCGTGGATGTCGGAGATCCCGGCGATCTTCGCGTCCTTGACCTGCTCGGCGATCGCGTTGACGAAGTTGTCGGTGTTGACCTGGTAGGGCAGCTCGGTGATGACGATGATCGTCTGGCCCTTGGCGTTTTCCTCGATCTCCACCACGCCGCGCATCCGGACCGAGCCGCGGCCGGTGCGGTAGGCGTCCTGGATGCCCTGGCCGCCGACGATCAGGCCCGCGGTCGGGAAGTCCGGGCCCTTGACCCGTTCCATCACGGCCTCGAGGGTGCTCTCCTCGTCGGCCTCCGGGTTGTCGAGCGCCCAGTACACGGCGTCCGCGACCTCCCGCAGGTTGTGCGGCGGGATGTTGGTGGCCATGCCGACGGCGATGCCGTTGGAGCCGTTGACCAGCAGGTTGGGGATGCGGCTCGGCAGGACCGTCGGTTCCTGCGTCTTGCCGTCGTAGTTGGGCGCGAAGTCGACCGTCTCGTGGTCGATCTCGCGGAGCATCTCCATCGCCAGCGGCGTCATCCGGCACTCGGTGTAGCGCATCGCGGCCGCGCCGTCGTTGCCGCGGGAACCGAAGTTGCCCTGGCCGTCGACGAGCGGGTAGCGCAGCGACCACGGCTGCGCCATGCGGACCAGGGTGTCGTAGATCGACGTGTCACCGTGCGGGTGGTAGTTGCCCATCGTGTCGGCGACCGGTCGGGCGGACTTCACGTATCCGCGGTCCGGGCGATAGCCGTTGTCGTACATCGCGTACAGCACGCGGCGATGCACGGGCTTGAGACCGTCACGCACGTCCGGTAGGGCGCGGCCCACGATCACGCTCATCGCGTAGTCGATGTAGCTGGACTGCATCTCCTGCTGGATGTCCACCGGCTCGACGCGATCGTGCCCCGGTTCGTCCGGCGGCAACGTGGTGTCAGTCATCGGCTCCTCTTCTTCTCAGCTTCTGTGGTGCCGGGTGCGACGGCCGCGGGCGGAACCCGCGAACCCGGGGCGACGGTCGACATCGAAAGCCCATGCTCCCTTCGTCCCGCGTCGCACAACCACACAAGTCTATAGGTGCTGGTCAGCCAGAACCGGCAGCCGTGGCGACTTGTCGCCGAACACCGTCCCCGCGGCGCGCCCGACGGTCAGCCGTGACGAGGCGACTCCTCCTGCCGCACCCACATCCGGGCCTGTTCCTCGAGTTCCGCGGTGAGCCGATCCGGCGCGAGCAGCAGCGCGACGGTGGGCACCGCGAGGATCAGCATGCCGATCACGAAGGCGGGGAACAGGATGGCGAACACCTCGACACCCGGCGGCGTGGTGGACACCCCGTCGAGGCGGACCCGCAGTGCCGCCATCATTGCGGCGTGCATCGCGACCGGTGCGAGCCCGACCGCGCCCGATCCGCAGGCGAGCACCACCCGCGGGACGTCGGCGGTCGCCATCCACAGCACGCCGATCGAGGCAAGGACGGCGGCAACGGCGGCGACCGCGATCAGGGCCCCGTCCATGTAGGTCCGCCCCTGCACCTCGATGGAGGTCATCACGAGGTAAAAGCCCGCGGTCATGCCGAGACCCATCGCCGCAGCACCGGCCATCACCTTGATGATCAGCCGGTCCCCGGTGGACACGTGCCGGTTGCCGCCGCGCGATCTACTGATCAGCAATCCGGCGAACGCGGCGGCCAGGCACAGGATCAGCGATCCGACGATCCGGACCGACTCGTACCGGACCGCACTGTCGTCGACCTCAAACCCGGCCAGCACCACGATGTTCGCGAGCCAGAACGCAACGCCCCCGATCGCCAGCACCGCGATCGCGGTCCACATCGCCCGGCGGTTCGGCGCGAACGCGGCCCGTCGGGCGCAGGCGACGCCGACGTAGGTGCCGATCGCCGCGGTCCCGACGGCGAGGAGGACGACCCAGATTCCCATCGACAGGTGATGCACTTGATCCGACATGTTGCAGCTCGCCGTCCTTCGGGGTGGTGTGGACCTGGCTCAGGCGACCGGCTGTCCCAGGCGCCGCAATGCGTATTCGGTGACGGCGACCAGCGCGCCCTTCGCGGATTCCCGGTTGCGGGCGTCGATCGACATGATCGGCACGTCCGGCGAGACCGCGAGCGCCTGCCGGATCTCCTCCAGCGGGTAGCGCGGCGAGTCGTCGAACTCGTTGATCGCCACCAGGAACGGCAGGTTGCGGGCCTCGAAGAAGTCCACCGCCGCGAACGATTCGTCGAGGCGTCGGGTGTCGATGAGCACGACCGCCCCGATCGCACCGCGGATCAGGTCGTCCCACATGAACCAGAAGCGGTTCTGCCCCGGGGTGCCGAACAGGTACAGCACCAGGTCCTGAGCGAGGCTGATCCGACCGAAGTCCATCGCGACCGTCGTCGTGGCCTTGTTCGGCGTTGCGCTGATGTTGTCGACCCCGTCCGAGGCGTTGGTGACCAGCGCCTCGGTCCGCAGCGGCACGATCTCGGACACCGCGCCGACGAGCGTGGTCTTGCCGACACCAAAGCCGCCGGCAACGACGATCTTGGTCGAGGTGACCCGGCCACCGGGCCGAGGTTCAGAGCTTCCGAAGTCCACCGAGGACCCTTTCGATGAGTTCACGACGTTCGCTCTCGCTCGAATCGTCCTGAAGGGTTGCCAGGATCCGGACATGACCAGCCTCGACGAGGTCGGCCACCAGCACCCGGGCGACACCGATCGGCACGCCGACGCGGGCGGCGATCTCGGCCACGGACGGCGACTGGGCACACAATGCCACGATCGCCGCGTCGACGTCACCGAGTTCGAGAGTCCGGTTCTCGGGGTCCGGTAACGTCTGGATCAATGCCTCGATGGCCAACTCCACCGCGGGTTTCGTGCGTCCCGAGGTCAGTGAGTAGGGCCGGACCAGGCTCGGCCCGCCTCCGCCGGGGCTGTCGGTGTACTGCTCGTTCATGGCCAACCTCGGCTCAGGTGCCCATCGCCGACCGCGGCACCGCCTGGACGGAGGCGCCGACCCGGTCGACCAGGAGCGCCATCTCGTAGCCGACCTGTCCGATGTCGCAGTTGGTGGAGGTCAGCGCGGCCAGATGCGATCCGTCGCCGACGCTCATCAGCAGCAGGTATCCCTGCTGCATCTCGACGACCGACTGCAGGACGCCGCCGCCGTCGAACAGGTTCGACACGCCCGCGGACAGGCTGGCCAGTCCGGAGGTGACCGCGGCGAGCTGCTCGGCGCGGTCGGTCGGCAGGTGCGCACTCCCGGCCATCAGCAGGCCGTCCGCGGAGACCAGGACGGCATGCGAGACCCCCGGCACGTCGCGGGCGAAGTTCGACACGAGCCAGTCCAGCGGATGGCCCTCGGACACCTGTTCGCTGCTCATTTGTCTCCTCCGTTGCTGTTGCGTTCGGCCGTGCCGGCGGCACGACCCGCGCGAATTCCCATTTGGTGACGGCTGAGGTTCTCACGTACCGCCTCAGGGTCACGCAACCGACTCCGCGCCGCCGCGGACTCCGCGTGGCCGGGCACGAGCCGCCGCCCCGGTGTCCGCTGCGGCAGGCCGGACTCGGTCCTGCCGTCGATCGGGGCCTCGGCGGCGCGGTCCGCGGCCCGCCACCCCTCGTCCGCCGCCGACGTCCAGTCCCGTCCGATGCCGTGCGGCTCGGTGGGATCGGTCAACCAGTCCGACACCATGCCGGAGAAGATCGGGGTGCCCGTGCTCGTGACGTCCTGCGTCGCACCCGGATTGGGCCGGTTCTGGAAGAACGACGCGGTCTTGACCGGGTTGCTGCGATAGCGGTGCCTGCTTGGCAGGTCCGGCTCGGGCGGAGCCGCCAGCGGAGCGGCCGGGGCAGGCGGGGGCAGGTCGGGAACCGGTGCGGGCGGAATCCCCGCGCCGGCGGACGCCGGGCGCGGCGCCCCGGATGCCCCGGGGGTGCGCTGCGGCAGACCGGGAGTCGAGCCGGGAACACGCTGCGGCAGGCCGTTCTGCGCGGTCAGGGCCGTCGGAGGTGCGGACTGCTCCCCCGCGACCGGTTCCGGGGCTGGCGATTCCGGGGTGACGACGGCCGGGGCCACGGGGGCCTCGCCGTACGGGTCCGGCGTGAGCGGCGTCGGCAGGGCGCGCCTCGACAGCGCCGGGTGCGACCCCGTCACCAGCTGCGGCATCTGACCGGACTCGACGACGGTCACCTCGGGGATCGAGCCGGTGTCGACCCTGGCTTGGGGCCCGGTGAGTTCCATCTCGACCGGTGACATCAGCAGGCTCGCCGGAATGTGCACGCTCGCGGTGATGCCCTGCTCCCGGCCCTCGCTCATGGCGTGCCGCAGCCGGACGGTCAGGCCGTGCCGTTCCGAGAGCCGACTGGCCACGAACAGGCCCATGTGGCGTGCGGTTTCGGGTCCGACCTGACCACCGGACGCGAGCCGCTCGTTGATCACCGCGAGGTCGGCGGCCGGGATGCCGATGCCCTGGTCGGTGACCTCGAGGAGGACGCCGCCGTCGACCGCGCGGGCGAAGGCGATCCGCACCTTCGTGTCCGGCGGGGAGGCGCGCAGCGCGTTGTCGAGCAGCTCCGCGAGCACGTGCATGATGTCCGTCGCGACGCCGCCGCCGAGGGCGCCGTTCGGGGTGGATCCGACCTGGACCCGCTGGTACTCCTCAACCTCGGACATCGCCGCGCGAACCACGTCGCCCAGTTGAACGGGCGCGGACTGGCCGCGACGCGTCTGAGTTCCGGAGAGGATCAGCAGGTTGTCGCCGTTGCGGCGCATGCGCGCGGCGAGGTGGTCGAGCCGGAACAGGCTTTCGAGTCGCTTCGGGTCCTTTTCCTCGAACTCGAGGGCCTCGATCAGGCCGAGCTGCTGGTCGACGAGCGACTTCGACCGGCGCGCGAGGGTCTCGAACATGTCGCCGATCTGCAGCCGCAGGCTGGCCTGCTCACCGGCAAGCTTGAGCGCCTGCGCATGGATGTCGTCGACCGCGCGGGCGAGCTGGCCGATCTCCTCCGTGGTGTGCACGGGCACGGGTTCGAAGTGCTTGACCGCGTCGGTGTCACCCGCCTTGACCCGGTCAATCGCCTCCGGCAGATCCTTACGGGCGACCCGCAGCGCGCCGTAGCGGAGCCTGCGGATCGGCCCGACCAGGGATCGGGACACGAGCAGCGCCAGGACCAGCGCCGCGAGCAGCGTCGCGAGGACGAGGGCGGCGTCGCGCAGGGCCGACGATCGGGTCTCGTCGGCGCGGGCGGCGACGGTGGAGGTGATGGCCTCGGCGGACTCGGCGACGAGGTCGCTGTAGGTTCCGACGCTCTCCACCATGGACTGGCGCAGTTCAAGCAGCGGCCAGGCGCCTCCCTGCGCCGCGTCGACGGTGGCCAGTCGGGTGTGCACCGCCTCGGTCAGCGCGTCGAGCCGCGGCGCCGCCGCGGGGAACGAGCGGGCCAGGGAGTCGATCATCGCGATCTCGGCACCGGACGCAGTGATGAAGTCGGTGGACGACGCGTTGGGGTTCGTCATCATCTCGAGCGCGCCCGTGACCTGGTCGGCCATCCGGCGCTGCGCCGACCACGCGTCGACCAGCTGACGATGCGCGGTCATCACACCGGTGTCGTCGATCGGCGAGACGATGTCGTCGACGATCCTGGTCAGGTCGGCGCGGATCGCGGAGGTCTGCTCGGGCAGGTCGGGCCGGACGGGAGCCTTGGCCTCCATCTCGGTCTGGATTCCCTCGATGGCGCCGAGCGACGCACGCAACCGGTCGGTCAGGTCCTCGGGCAGTTCGGGGTTCTCGGCCGCGGTGCGGACCTGCTCGATCGACCCCTCCAGGCCGACGAGATCCTCCGGCATGAGCGCGCCGACGCTGAAGCCCGCGGAGGCGAGGCCGAAGTCGGTACCGAGCTTGACGATGTCCGGGATGCTGGAGACCTGGTCGGCCGCGGTGCTGTACCGGACCGCTCGGCTCAGCTCCTCCTGCACGCGCAGCCCACCGAGCACCATCGCGACGGTGACCGGGATCGCGAGCACTGCGGTGACCTTCCACCGCAGACCCCAGCCCTCGAGGTTCCAGAGCCTGCTCGCAGGCGGTGCTTGTTCGTTCATCTCTCCAACGCTCACTTTCCACCCAGGTCCGATGCGGGTTGCCGACCTGCACCGTCCTCCCCCACCCCCGAGTGTTCGCACGGGCGCCGAAAGCTGTTTGCTGGGCGATACCGGAGTGTAGAGGCTGCGCCCCCGGGCCAGAAGTGCGAATGTACCCATTCGGTTATGTCGTCGTGACCAAATTCGTCGGTCACGACGCCAGAACTGGACACCAGGACATCACCCGTCACACCGGTCACAGAGGACGCGGGCTTGCGTGACCGATCGATACGCCACAGGCCGGGCGCCAGCGTGAGTGAGATCACACGGGCGCCCGGCCTGCGGCGGTACCGCTACACGTCGAGGAAACGGACATCCTTCGCGTTTCGGGTGATGAAGCTGCGTCGAGCCTCCACGTCCTCACCCATCAGGACGCTGAACAGCTCGTCGGCCGCCGCAGCATCGTCCAGGGTGACCTGGCGCAGGATCCGGACCGACGGGTCCATCGTGGTCTCCCACAGTTCCTTGGCGTTCATCTCGCCGAGGCCCTTGTAGCGCTGAATGCCGTCGTCCTTGTTGATCTTCTTGCCCGCGCCCAACCCGGCCTCAAGCAGGCCATCCCGCTCGCGATCCGAGTAGGCGAACTCCGGCTCGGAGCGCTGCCACTTGAGCTTGTACAGCGGCGGCATCGCGAGATAGACGTGACCGTGCTCGATCAGCGGGCGCATGAACCGGAAGAGCAGCGTCATCAGCAGCGTCGAGATGTGCTGGCCGTCGACGTCGGCGTCGGCCATCAGCACGATCTTGTGGTACCGCAGCTTGGCGATGTCGAACTCGTCGTGGATGCCGGTGCCGAACGCGGTGATGATCGACTGGACCTCGGCGTTCTTGAGGACCCGGTCGATGCGGGCCTTCTCGACGTTGATGATCTTGCCGCGCAGCGGGAGGATCGCCTGGTACATCGAGTCGCGGCCGGACTTCGCCGAGCCACCGGCGGAGTCGCCCTCGACGATGTAGATCTCGCACTTGCTCGGATCGTTGGACCGGCAGTCCGCCAGCTTGCCGGGCAGGCCGCCGATGTCGGTGGCGCTCTTGCGTCGGACCAGCTCACGCGCCTTGCGGGCGGCGGTGCGGGCCTGCGCGGACGACACCGCCTTGCTCACGATCGTCTTCGCGTCGGCCGGGTTCGACTCGAACCAGTGCGCGAGATGCTCGTTGCACGCCTTCTGCACGAACGACTTGACCTCGGTGTTGCCGAGCTTGGTCTTGGTCTGGCCCTCGAACTGCGGCTCGCCGACCTTCACCGAAATGATCGCGGCCAGACCCTCGCGGATGTCGTCTCCGGACAGCTCCGGGTCCTTGTCCTTGACCAGCTTCTTTTCCTTGGCGTACTTCTTCACCGTCGCGGTCAGCGCAGCGCGGAAGCCCTCCTCGTGGGTACCGCCCTCGTGGGTGTTGATGGTGTTCGCGAAGGTGTGCACCGACTCCGAGTACCCGGAGTTCCACTGCATCGCGATCTCGAGCTCGTGGCCGGTGCCCTTCGCGGTGAAACCGACGACCGAGTTGTGGATCGGCTGCTTCGTGCGGTTGATGAACCGCACGTAGTCCTCGAGGCCACCCGGGTAGTGGTAGACGCGCGACTTGACCTTGTGCACCGGCGCGCTGGCCTCGGCCTCGGTCTCGGTGGCGGTCTTGGGCGCATCGGCCGTCGTGCTGACGACCTCGTCGGTGATCTCCTCGTCCGCGACCCGCTCGTCGGTGAGGGTGATGGTCAGGCCCTTGTTCAGGAAGGCCATCTCCTGCAGCCGGCGCGCGACGGTCTCGAAGTTGTAGTTCGTGGTCTCGAAGACCTCCGGATCCGCCCAGAACCGGACGGTGGTGCCGGTCCGCTTCGTCGGCTCGCCCTGGATCAGCTCCCCCGGAACCGCATTCGTGTAGGTCTGGAACCAGTGGTGCCCGTCGGTGTCGATCTCAACCTCGAGCTTCGTCGACAGGGCGTTCACCACGGAGATGCCGACGCCGTGCAGGCCGCCGGAGACCGCGTACGCGTCGGAGTCGAACTTGCCGCCCGCGTGCAGCTGGGTGAGCACGACCTCGACGGTCGGCGCGCCGGAGGCGTGCATTCCCACCGGGATGCCGCGGCCGTCGTCGACGACCTCGATGCCGCCGTCGGCGAGCATTGTCACCTCGACCTTGGACGCGTGTCCGGCCATCGCCTCGTCGACCGAGTTGTCGACGACCTCCCAGATGAGGTGGTGCAGGCCGCGCTCACCGGTGGAGCCGATGTACATGCCGGGACGCTTCCGGACCGCCTCGAGTCCCTCGAGGACGGTGATCGAAGAGGCGCCGTACTCCTTGTTTCCAGTGCTCTTGTCTGACTTCTGGGCAGCCACGGGAGGTGTGCTCTCCTTCTCGTTCACACGACGGTCCCCCGCACGACGTCCATCGCGCGAACGGTTTCGCCGGCATGGCGATCGCGGCCGACGACGTGGCCGCGAGTTACCGCACCATCCTACTGGTAGAGCCGGACAGCAGGGCATCTGCGACACCCCTGAGCTGCCCGTAGACGCAGTTTCGGCGGCCGCGCCACACCGCGGATACCGTCAGGCGCGGATCGCGGTGTCGCCGGGCGACGTGCGGCCGATCACGTCGCGCACGAAGTTCGCCGTCAGCCGGGCGATCTCGGGCGCATGCGAGAGCGGTGCCCAGTGCCCGGCAGTGGTCTCGCTGCGCCGCAGGTCGGTGACCCAGCGGTCGGTGTCCTCGAACGCGAAGGGCAGCACCGCCTTGTCCCTGGTGTTGACGATCAGCTGGACCGGGATGTCGGTCCGCCGGTCCCGCGGACGCAGGATCCGCTGCCTGGTGTTCGCGCGGTACCGCTTGAGTCCATTCGCGGCATCCCGGCCGATCGTGACCGCCGGCCGGGCCAGGGTCGGTTCCATCCGGTCGAACAGCGACAAAAACAGCGGCCAGCGCGGAGCAAGCAGGCGTCCGGTGACCAGCTCCGGCACGACCGGGATGTGGAAAAGCAGGGCGTAGAAGGAGGCCGCCCACTGCGCCGCGACCCGGGCCAGCCCCCTGGGTGTCGGGTTCCGCAGGTTTCGCCACATCCAGTGGCCGAGGTGATCGAAGCACCACCCCGAGGTGGACGTGAACGAGGCGATCCGATCCCCCGCGCCCGGCGCGCACACCGCCTCCCACGACTCCAGCGACCCCCAGTCGTGCGCGAGCACGTGCACGGGTTCACCGCGGCCGACGGCATCGACGACCGCGAACAGGTCGGCCGCAAGCAACTCCAGGTCGTAGTCCGCGACCCGGGTCGGCGAGGTCGACCGGCCCGCTCCCCGAGTGTCGTAGGTGACGACCCGAAAGTCGCTGCCGAGTTCGGCAACCACGTGGTCCCAGAGCAGGTGGGTGTCCGGCCAGCCGTGCACCAGCACGATCGTCGGGCCGTCCGGGTTCCCCTGCTCGAATACCGCGAGCTCGATGTCGCCGTTGCGCACCGTGGTGGCAACGGCGGGAGCGAGGAAACCGTTGGCGGGGTGGGTCATTGATACTCCTTCGACGGGTCAGAGATCGAGCACGAGACGCTCGCCCGCAGCCCGGGACACGCAGAGCAGCATGTCGGTCCGCTGCTCGTCCGGCGTGAGCCGGGCTTCCCGATGGTCGGGGACACCCTCGAGAACCCGGACGCGGCAGGTGCCGCAGAAGCCCTGCTGGCACGAGTAGCCGATCCCCGGCAGTCGCTCCCGGACCACCTGCAGTGCGGTGCGATCCGCGGGGACGGTCAACACCTCACCGGTGCGGGCGAGCTCGACGTCGAACGGTGTTCCGTCGAGAACATCTGGGGCGCCGAATCTTTCGATGTGCAGGGCGGTGGCCGGGGTGTGCGGGAAGCTCGCGCGGACCAGGTCGAGCATCGGCGCCGGGCCACAGCAGTACACCGCACCCCCCGGCGCGGCCCGTCCCAGCAGGTCGGCCGCGGCCGGCACGCCGTGCTCGTCGTCGGTTCGCACGAAAACCCGGTCCTGTTCCCATGATTCGATCTCATCGAGGAACGGCATCGTGTCCCGGGAGCGGCCGGAGTAGACGAACTGCCAGTCCATGCCGGCTGCCCGCGCGGCCCGCACCATCGAGAGGATCGGGGTGATCCCGATCCCACCTGCCACGAACAGCGCGCTGCCGCCGCCGACGAACGGGAACCCGTTGCGCGGACCACGCACCGTCACCCTCGCCCCCGGCTGGAGCGCGTGCATCTCGAGCGACCCACCCCCGCCGTCCGGGATCGCCCGCACGGCAACCGTGTACCGGGACCGGTCCGCCGGGTCCCCGCACAGTGAGTACTGCCTTCTCCTGCCCGACGGCAGGTGGAAGTCGAGGTGACACCCCGGCTGCCAGGCGGGCAGGTCGCCGCCGTCGATCGTGCCGAACGCCAGTGCAACAACCTGCTCATCCCGCGCGACGATCCGGCGGTCGACGACCTCGAGGGTCATGGCGGAATCCGGGTTGTGCCCGGCATGGTCACGGTTGTAGTCGTGGCCGGCGAGGACCCCGACGTAGCGCTCGGCGACCACCCCGAGGGCGGCCATCATCCGATCCGGGCGGCCCCGCCCGCGCAGGTCTGCGGGCACCGGCCCGGGTGTGCGGCGATTAATGATGGACGGCATGACTTCTCGCGTTCGACGAATCAGCGGACCGCGGCCTGCGCCGCAGGAGAGGAGGCCAGGTAGGCGACGGCCTGTGCGGTGGATCCCTCGCTGGACGGGTGGTAGTCGCGACGGAAGTAGCGGCTCATCCGGCTGACCAGATCGGTCGTTGTCGGGAGCACGCCCCGCCTGCCCGCCGCCCGGAAGTCCGACCAGTGCGGGCGGCGGCGGTGATGTGACCAGTTCGCGAGCTCGGGATCGTTGGCCATCAGGAACCGGGTGCCCCGGATCCAGAGGTACACCAGTGCCGGAGTTGCGATCAATTGCGTTCGCAGCCTTCGGCTTTCACGCTTGTCGAAGTAGCGCATGACGTCATAGGCGACCGAGCGGTGCTCGACCTCCTCGGACCCGTGCCAGCGCAGCAGGTCCAGCATCGTCGGGTGCACGCCCGCACCGTCGAGCGCCCGGGCGTTCAGCACCCAGTCGCCGAGGAAGGCGGTGACGTGCTCGATCGCCGCGATCAGCGCGAGCCGCTCGACGAGGTAGTTTTCCTTCCGGCCCGAGGTGAGCGGGCGCGGACCGAGCAGGTGGGTGAAGACCCAGTGCATCTGATCGGTGTACGGCGTGGTGTCGAGACCCTTGGCCTTCAGATGGTCGAGGACGCCGGAGTGCGCGTTTGAGTGCATCGCCTCCTGTCCGATGAACCCGGCGACGTCGCCGCGCAGCTTCTCGTCCTCGATCAGCGGGAGTGCCTCCTTGAAGGTCTCCACGAACCAGTCCTCGCCCGCGGGCAGCAGGATGTGCATCACGTTGAACACGTGCGTCGTGAAGGGGTCACCCTCGACCCAGTGCATCGGCAGGTCCGACCAGTCGAAGCGGACGTTGCGCGCCTGCAGCAGGATGTTGTCGGGTTCGAGCGCGGACGCGGTGGTGTCGACGGCCATCGGGCTCCCTTCGGCGACGCGACTGCATCGCGGTGACACAGTTCACTCCAGAAGAAGGTAACTGTAACACTGCGTAATAGGCAATCCCTGGCCTGTGGAGCCTCCGGTTACCCGTAGGTGTCGCGCGGGCCGCGTCCGCGCACGTGCCGTTCCCCCTTGCGCCAGCTCGGCGCGGTCGGCCCGGCGATCCGCAGGCTGGTGACCACCCCGTCCCCGACCGCGGCCGCAATCTTCGCGAGGATCTGGGCCTGCATCAGCCGCAGCTGCGTCGCCCACGCGGTGGATTCGGCGGAAACGCTGAGCACCCCGTCCTTCAACGCCACCGGCTCGGCGTGCGCGGAGATGTCCACCCCGACCACCTGCTGCCACCTGCCGAATACGGTCCCCTCCGACACCCGCGGCGACCAGCCGCGACTCTTCGCGACCGTACTGGCCAACGCCCCAAACGGTTGCGGATCCCTGGCATCGGGTCGGGCGCCGGACCAGCCCCGTCGGCCCGTGCCGCGCGTCCTGGGCTTCGGCGACGACCGGCCCTGGCCGACCGACTTGCCGCTGGCCTTCGCCGCGGCCCGCGCCTCCTCAAGCGCCCGGCGGGCCAGGTCGATGCCGCGCAGTTCGGGCTCCCCGCTTCCGGGTCGTGCACCCGGAGCATCCGCCTGCTCACTCATCGCGACTCCCTTCTCCGTCGATCATCCCAGCACTCCGCCCCGCCCGCGTCCCGCCGCACCACCCCGCCCCCTGACCACCCACCTCACTGACCACCCCGCCCCCTGACCGAATGTGGGATTCGGTCGGTCTAAGTGACCGAATCCCACATTCGGTCAGGGAAGTAGAGGGGTGGGGTGCTGGTGGGGTGGGGTCAGCGGACGGTGGAGGTGCGGCCGTCGGGGCGGTCGACGGCCTCGACCGCGAACCTGGTCGCGTGCAGCTCCTCGGGAACGTCCTCGGCGACGGCGGCGGTGATCAGCACCTGCTCGGCGTCGGCCGCCACCTCGGCGAGCGCCCGCCGACGCTTGCGGTCCAGTTCGGCGAACACGTCGTCGAGCATCAGCACCGGGTCGGTGCCGTCGGAGCGGAGCAGCGCGAACGCGGCAAGGCGCAGCGACAGCGCGAACGACCACGACTCGCCATGACTGGCAAACCCCTTCGCTGGCTGGTCCCCGAGCCGGAGTTCCAGGTCGTCGCGATGCGGTCCGACAAGGCAGACGCCGCGCTCAATCTCCCGCTGCCTGGCCTGGGCGAGTTCGTTGAGGAAGCACGCCTCCACCAATTCGACGTCGTCGCGGGTCCACCGATGCTGTGGATCGGCGAGTTCCGGCGGCAGCGACGCACCGAGACTCGACCGGTACCCGATCGAGGCCGGGCGGGACTCGGGTGCGATCCGCGCGTACGACTCCGCGACGTGCGGCCCCAACTCGGCGATCAGCCGCATCCGCCCGGCCAGCAGCTCGGCGCCGTGCGCGGCCAGATGGCCGTCCCAAACATCAAGTGTGGCAAGGGCACTCGTGCCGTCGGTCGACCTATTCCCGCGACGCAGCGCGCCGCTGGCGGTCTTGAGTAGCGCGGACCGCTGCCGCAGCACCTTGTCGTAGTCCGAACGGACCGCCGCCATCCGCGGAATCCGGCTGCTGAGCAACTCGTCGACGAACCGGCGACGGTCACCCGGGTCGCCGCGGACCAGGGACAGGTCCTCGGGCGCGAACAACACCCCGCGCAGCACCCCGAGGATCTCTCGGGGCCTGCGCAGCGGTGAGGTGTTCATCCGGGCCCGGTTGGCCCTGCCGTCGTTGATCTCCACATCGATCGAGAGTTCGCGGCCGTCGTTGACCACCACGGCGCCGATCTGGGCCGCCGTCGCCCCGGCCCGGATCAGCGGGGCATCCGTCGACACCCGATGCGACGACAGGGTCGCGAGGTAGCCGAGCGACTCGAGCAGGTTGGTCTTGCCGTGCCCGTTCGGACCGAGGAACAGGGTGATGCCCGGTCCGGGTTCGAGGGTGACGGCGTCCCACGATCGGAAGTTGCGGAGCGAGAACTTGCGGACGAACACCCTATGGCTGCCCGGATTCCGAAACGCGTTGCACCGCATGACCACCGAACTGGTTGCGGAGTGCCGACACTGCCTTCATCGCGGGCGAGTCGGCCTGCCTTGACGCAAACCGCGCGAACAGTGCCGCCGAAATAACCGGAGCCGGGACGGCGTGGTTGATCGCCTCCTCGACGGTCCACCGACCCTCACCGGAGTCCTGGGTATACCCGGAGATCGCCGCCAGGTCGGGGTCCTCCGCAAGCGCCTTGACGAGCAGGTCCAGCAGCCACGACCGCACCACGGTGCCCGTGGTCCAGGCCCGTAGCACGCCGTGCACATCGGTGATCAGGTCTTCTGCCTCGAGCAGTTCGTAGCCCTCGGCGTAGGCGTGCATCAGCCCGTACTCGATGCCGTTGTGGATCATCTTCGCGTAGTGGCCCGCGCCAACCGGCCCCGCGTGCACGAAGCCGTCGGCGCGTTCCCCGTCCGGACGAAGGGCATCGAAGATCGGCATGGCTCGTGCGACGTCGTCGTCCGCGCCACCGACCATCAGGCCGTACCCGTTTTCCAGGCCCCACACGCCACCGGAGACACCGCAATCGACGTAGCCGATCTCCTTCTGCGCCAGCAGTTCTGCGTGTGGCCGGTCCTCGGTGAACCGCGAGTTCCCGCCGTCGATCACCAGGTCGCCGCTCGTCAGCACGTCGGTCAGAGCGGCGATGGTATCCCGGGTGATCTGCCCGGACGGGACCATCACCCACACCACCCGGGGTGTATCGAGCGCGGCCGCCAGGTCCGCGAGCGAGGCCACGTCCGTGACCTCGGGTCGCGGGTCGTACCCCACCACCTGGTGGCCGGCCGCCCGCAACCGCTCCCGCATGTTGAAGCCCATTTTTCCGAGGCCGACCAATCCCAGCTGCATCGGGTGGCTCCCTTCGGTGGTGGACGTGCGGTGACGGTCTCGGGCCGCGGGAATCAGCCGGGAAGCCGGACCGGCATCAGCAGGTAGGTATAGGCGCTGTCCGGGGCTGCGAAGGTGCCGCCGTCGCCGGGCTGGGGTTCCTCGTCCTCGGCAGGCCGGAGCACGGCGGGGCGGCTCGGCGTGGTGAAGCCGAAGGTGACCCGGTCGCTGTGCAGCGAGGTCAGCCCCTCGGTCAGGTACGTCGGGTTGAACGCGATGGTGAGCGACTCGCCCTGGAACCGGGCCTCAAGGGCCTCCTCGGCGCGTCCGGCGTCCTCCCCGCCTGCGGCGAGCAGCAGCCCATCCTCGGAGAACTGCAGGCGGACCTGGGCGCCGCGTTCGGCGACGAGTGCGACGCGCTTGATCGCGTCGACGAGCGGGGCGACCTCGACGGTGGCGATGGCGGTGTGCTCGGGCGGCAGCAGCTGCCGGAACTTCGGGAACTCCGCATCCAGCAGGCGGGTGGTGGTGCGTCGGCCCTCACCGACGATGCCGAGCAGGCCTTCCGACCCAACCGACGATCCCGCACCGAAGGCCAACTCAACCGGCGAATTGGAGCTTCCCCCAAGAGTTTTCGCTGCCTCCGACAGGGTCTTCGCGGGGATCAGCACCGCGGCGCTGGTGTCGGGGTTGGTCGGGGTCCATTCGATCTGACGGACCGCGAGCCGGAACCGGTCGGTGGCGGCGAGGACCACGTTGCTGCCCTCGATCTCGACCCGGATGCCGGTGAGCATCGGCAGGGTGTCGTCCTTGCCCGCTGCGATCGCGACCTGACCGATTGCCTCGGAGAACACGTCGACGGGCAACGAACCGGTCTGCTGCGGCAGTTCGGGAAGCTGTGGATAGTCCTCGACCGGCATCGTCGGGAGGGAGAACTTGGCGCTGCCGCAGGTGATGAGCACTCGAGCACCGTCAACGACCAGGTCGACCGGCTTCAGCGGCAGGGACCGGGTGATGTCGGCGAGCAGCTTGCCGGACACCAGGGCCTGACCGGGATCGGACACCTCTGCCGAGATCCGAACCTGTGCAGAGACCTCGTAGTCGAATCCGGAGATCGTCAGGCCCTGCTCGTCCGCGGAGATCAGCACACCACCGAGAACCGGGACCGGAGGCCGTGACGGGAGACTGCGGGCCACCCATGCGACGGACTCTGCAAAGTCTTCCCGGGCGACCCGAAATTTCATGCTCCCGAGCTCCATCGCTGGGCTGATCCTCTCCGTAGATGCATCACCGTGCCACCGTCCGTCTCACACGACGGGGCAGAAGCCCACCGTAGGCCCTTCCGGTCGAAGTTTAAAGCCGAAACCGGCGCGTCACCTCGCCCGTCCGGGCGGCGCGGAGCGGCTGTGTACGAACGGACTCCACAGAACCTGTTTTCAAAGGGAGAACTGGAGAGAAATACAAGCAGTAGTAGTAGGTCCTGTGAAAACTGTGCAGAAGTCCCCTTCCTCGCTGGTCGCTGACCGTGTCGGCCTGGGGAGCCCGTGTGGATCGACGGGGGACGAATTGGGGACGGTTGTGGAGAACCGCTGAGTTGTTCATCGTTGTTCCCACACTGTCCACAGCGATTCCCTAGTTGTACACCGGGTTGTCCACAGTCGGACGGTGTTTGTGCGGAGTTGTGCACGGCACACGAAATCGGCGGTCCGTCCGGGTGGACGAACCGCCGAGGGGCGAGCGGGGTGCGGTCAGCGCTTGGCGCGCTGCTTGATCCTGGCGGTGAGTTCCTGCACCTGGTCGTAGACCTTGCGCCGTTCGGTCATCTCCTTGCGGATCTTCTTGTCGGCATACATGACCGTGGTGTGGTCGCGTCCGAACGCGTTGCCGATCTTCGGCAACGATAGGTCGGTCAGCTCCCGGCAGAGGTACATGGCGATCTGCCTGGCCTGGGACAGCGGCCGGGTCTTGCCGGGGCCGCACAGATCCTCGATCGCCATCCCGAAGTACTCGGAGGTGGCCGCGATGATGGTCGGCGCGTCGATCTCGAGGGGGGTCGAGTCCGGCAGCAGGTCCCGCAAGACCACCTCGGCGAGGGCGAGGTCGAGGGGCTGGCGGTTGAGGGACGCGAACGCCGTGACGCGGATCAGCGCGCCCTCGAGTTCGCGGATGTTGCGGTCGAGCCTGCTCGCGATCAACTCGAGGACGTCGTGCGGAACGTCGAGCCGGTCCATCCGCGCCTTCTTGCTGAGGATCGCGATGCGGGTCTCAAGTTCGGGCGGCTGCACGTCGGTGATCAGGCCCCACTCGAACCGGGTGCGGAGCCGCTCCTCGAGCGTCGCCAGTTGCTTGGGCGGCCGGTCGGAGGTGATGACGATCTGCTTGTTGGCGTTGTGGAGCGCCTCGAAGGTGTAGAAGAACTCCTCCTGGATGCCCTCCTTGCCCTCGATGAACTGGATGTCGTCGACGAGCAGGACGTCGGTCTCCCGGTAGCGGCGCTTGAACGCGACCTTGCGGTCGTCGCGCAGGCTGTTGATGAAGTCGTTCGTGAACTCCTCGGTGGAGACGTACCGGACCCGGATGCCGGGGAACAGTCGCTGGGAGTAGTGGCCGGCGGCGTGCAGCAGGTGCGTCTTGCCGAGGCCCGACGAACCCCACACGAACAGGGGGTTGTATGCGCGGGCAGGTGCCTCCGCGCAGGCGACCGCCGCGGCGTGCGCGAACCGGTTGGACGCACCGATCACGAAGGTGTCGAACGTGTACTTGGCGTTGAGGCTGTTGCCGTCGGAGCCGGCGGGGGCCGGGGCGGGCGGCTTGGTGAAGTACGCGGGCCACGACTCGTTGACGCTGGCGATGGCCTCGCCGTCCTCGTCCACCTCGTCGTGTTCGCCCGGGTCGGGTTCGAAGAGGTCGGCGTCACCGATGCCGGGCCTGCGTCGACGGAAGGCCTCCACGCTCACCGCTCCCGCGTTCGCGGACTCGGCTTCGGCCTGCCGGACCGAGGGCGGCGGCGCGGGCGCGGGCTCCGGGGCCGGGGCGGGCGGGGCCGGAGCGGGCTGGGCATCGGTGGGCGGGGCGACGCGGACACCGAGTCCCGCGACCCCCTCGTCGATGTGCCGGTTGAGGGTCTGCAGGATCGGTTCGCGCAGATCGCGTTCGATCGCCTCCTGGACGAACGACGAGGGCACCGACAGCAGCGCGAATCCCTGGGCAAGCGTCAGCGGCCGGACGAGCGCCAGCATCGCCTTCTGCGCCTTGGTGAGCGGGTGGCCTGCAGCGTCCGCGGTCAACTCGTCGAGGACGTCCACCCACACCCGTGCCAGGGTGTTCGCTTCCTCGTTCAACGTCGGCCCTCCCGGATCGGTGCGTGGGGAGTCGCCGCCGCTCGGTTGCGTCGACGATCGCGGGCTGTTCACCCCTGGGGATAACTTCCCCGCACAAGGCTACGAATATGCCACCTGAACAGTGTTTCCACACAATTATCCACAAGTGTGGATAACGTTTTCCGGTATCGGGTCGGGTCCGGACTGGGCCGGGAAACCCCAGCTCAATGCGCCTCCCACCTGCGATGATGCGGTCCTCTGCTGATCCGGTCCGCTCGCCGATGGTGCCGCGTGCCACACCTCGGGGCCGGACCTGTGCACAGATGTCAAGACCGGGCAAGCATCTCGGGTCACGTGGCGTGTCGGGACCCGTCGCGGTTTGACCTGACCGGCGGCGCTGCGTACTCTCGTACAGTCACCCGAGTTCGAGGTGGCGGTCTCATGCTGGCCACGTGTTGTTCACGAGAACGCGCGTGCCTCCGCGTGCCGTCGCCGATCGGGGAACACCCGAATCTCAGCTACAGATGGCGTCTCCCGGCGCCGACGATTTACAAGGAGTGTCGACCGTGGCCAAGGGCAAGCGGACGTTCCAGCCGAACAATCGCCGCCGCGCGCGTGTTCACGGCTTCCGTCTCCGGATGCGGACCCGTGCGGGCCGCTCCATCATCTCTGCGCGTCGCCAAAAGGGCCGCGCTACCCTCTCCGCCTGACCGCGTAGAGCGCGGGAGCTCGGGGTGCTTCCTGAGCCGCACCGGTTACGTCGTCGTGCGGACTTCGCGTCCACGGTTCGCCGTGGACGCCGCGCGGCCCGTCGGGATGTGGTCGTCCACGCCCTGACCGAGGCCACGCACGAGTCGCTCGTCGGGGATCCGGGTCCGCGTTTCGGTTTGGTTGTGAGCAAGGCTGTCGGGCCGGCGGTGATTCGACATCGAGTCGCGCGCCGGCTTCGTCATATCTGCGCGAGCCTGGTCGACGATGTGTCCGAGGGGACGTTCGTGGTGATCCGGGCACTTCCCGGGGCGGCAACCGCCTCGTCCGCCGACCTGGATCGGCAACTCCGATCCGGGCTGCGCAAGCTGAACCTCATCGGTGGGTAGGCCCCAATGACTCGCAACCTCTCGACAGGGACGGGGCCGTTCGGCATGATCCGGCGCGCCCCCGCGCGGGGCCTGATCTTCTGCATCGAGCTGTACCGCAGCTATGTCTCGCCGACCCGGATGCCGACCTGCCGGTTTGCCCCGACCTGCAGCGAGTACGCGGTCGACGCGCTGCGTGAGCGTGGCGCCGCGGTGGGAATGATCCTGACCGTGGTGCGCCTGCTCAAGTGCGGGCCCTGGCATCCTGGCGGCTGGGATCCGGTGCCACCGCGCGGATCCGGTCGTCACCGCGAGCGCGGTGCCGCGGACCTGGACACTGGTAAGCAACCCCACGATCTGCTGAACGTGGGCGAACAGAGGAGTACCTAGAGCCGTGCTCGACTTCATCTATTACCCGGTGTCCTGGATCCTGTGGGTCTGGCACAAGGTGTTCGGCTCCTTCCTCGGGGCAGACAACGGCTTCGCGTGGGCGCTGTCGGTGATGTTCCTGGTGTTCACCCTGCGCGCGATCCTGTACGTGCCCTTCGTCAAGCAGGTCCGCACCACCCGGCAGATGCAGGAGTTGCAGCCGCAGATCAAGGCGCTGCAGAAGAAGTACTCCAATGATCGCCAGCGGATGGCGCTGGAGATGCAGAAGCTCCAGAAGGAGCACGGGTTCAATCCGCTGATGGGTTGCCTGCCGGTGCTGCTGCAGGCGCCGGTGTTCATCGGCCTGTTCCACGTCCTGCGATCCTTCAACCGCACCGGCACCGGGTTCGGCCAGCTCGGGATGACGGTGGAGGAGAACGCCAACACCGCGAACTACGCGTTCTCGGCGGCGGACGTCCAGTCGTTCCTCGATGCACGCCTGTTTGGTGCCCCGATCGCCGCCGCGATGACCACCCCGAAGGCGCAGCTCGAGGCCTACGGTGTGCCGATCCCGACGGTGTGGACCATCGCGGCCGTCGCGATTCCGCTGATGATCATCGCGTCGGTGGCAACCCACTTCAACTCCCGTGCGTCGGTGGCCCGCCAGAGCGAGGCGGCGGCGGCGAACCCGCAGGCCGCGATCATGAACAAGCTGTCCCTGTGGGTCTTCCCGCTCGGCGTGCTCGTCGGCGGCCCGTTCCTGATGATCGCGATCCTGCTGTACTGGGTGTCGAACAACATCTGGACCTACGCTCAGCAGCACCTGGTGTTCCGGCGCATCGATGCGGAAGAGGAAGAAAAGAAGGCCAAGGCGCTCGAGCGGCGTGCCGAGAACGCGCCGAAGCCGGGTGCGAAGCCGGTCAAGCGCAAGGGTGCGGCGGCCGCGCAGGCCGTTGACGCCGGAACGGATGCGGCGGAGCCGTCGGACGGTCCGGACTCTCCCGCCCCGACCGCGTCCGACTCGAAGCCCAAGCCCGGTGCGAAACCGACCGGAAACCGCGGCAAGAACAAGCGCAAACGCTGAGGCGGCACCCGACTTCTGAGCGCGGCAGCGCTCCCCTTCACAGAGAAGAGAACGACGATGGCGAACGATCCGGCTACCGGACGGGACGGAGATGACGAGGTCGTGGCGGACGTGACAGTGGAAGCGCCCGTGGACGAGATCGACGAGGAGGACGCGCTCGTCGAGGAGGGCGAGATCGCGGGCGACTACCTCGAGCAGCTGCTGGACGTCCTGGACTTCGACGGCGACATCGACCTCGACGTCGAGGGCGATCGTGCGGTCGTGAGCATCGACGGCGGCGAGGACCTGGCGAAGCTGGTCGGGCGCAAGGGCGAGGTTCTCGACGCCCTGCAGGAGCTCACCCGGCTCGCCGTGCAGCAGGCCACGGGTGACCGCAGCCGTCTGATGCTCGACATCGCCGGCTGGCGCGCGGGCAGGCGCGCGGAGCTCACGGAGATCGGACTTGCCGCCGCCAAGCGGGTTCTCGACTCCGGCGAATCCGAGTCCCTCTCCCCCATGACACCGTTCGAGCGCAAGATCGTGCACGACGCGGTCGCGTCGGTCGAGGGCGTCTCCAGCGAGAGCGAGGGCGCCGAGCCGTCCCGTCGCGTGGTCGTCATCAAGGGCTGACGCTTCACCTCACGAGGGGCTCCCGACCGGATGGTCGGGAGCCCCTCGTCGTTGTGCGGTGTTTCACGTGAATCAGTGCACGGCGCGCTGGCGTTCCAACCCTTGCCTCACACCCGCGGGCCCGCGTCCGGCGCGCGGAGTCCGGTGGTCGGTCCGAGCGCACCGGGACGGCCTGGACCGAGAATTCATCCACAGGGTGGGGCGAGGCCTGTGGAATTCTCGGATGGTCTCGGGGATCCCCATGATCGGGCGTGTTTCCGTGACGCCGGGGTGGTGATCGCCTGTGGATAACCTCGATTTCGGGCGTCGACGCCGCGGTCGGGTCCGCCCGGATGTGGCGCCTCCCCACTCCCCGCGCCGCTTCGCGGACCGAACGTCGAATGGTGCTGCAGTACAGGGCAATTCGGGTGCGCTTCGGTGACCGGCGCGGACGGGTCGCCCGATGGGAGGTGATTCGTGTCCTTCGGTGTCCGGCCGGTTATCTCGACATGGGCACATTCCGTCACTGTGACGGTAGTGCGCTGCCGCGGGAGGCGGAACACTGCGGTGTGTGCTCGTCCCTCGCCCGGCCGATGTCCACCGGGCATCACCCGCGCGGTGGGTGCGGGGTGATGCGCGCCGGCGCCCTCCGCGGTGAGCGGCCCCGGTGCTCGATCTTCGCCGGCGGTGTCGTCGCCGGCGCCGACGCGACGGTGGGCCGGCCCAGCCCGTGCACGGGTCGTGCCCGCGGATTGGCTCCCCAGGCATCTGCGCGACCCGCGCCCATGCGGGTCGCGTCCGCTGCGGGCGTGATTCACGTGAAACATCGGGGGTGGTCCCCGGCAGGACCGGCCGGGGCGGACGTCCCGTCGGATCAGGTGCCCCCGGGGAACCCGGCCGTGTCGGGTGCGGGCGCGGCCGACTGGGCACCAGCCACACCGGCGTTCAGCCCCGCCTCCTGACGTCGCCGCCGCTGCGGCAGATGCGGTCCGCGCCGGAGCGGGGTCCGTGGAGGGGCTCCCGTCGCGCATCCGATGACGATCGGTGCGCCAGGTACGGCACCGAGGGAGGCGAGGCGCATCCCTGCGTCGGCCGGTGGCACGCCGGAACGGATCCCGCGCACGACCACGTGGCTGAGGCGGCACCGTCGGCCGTGCTGAATTGCGCGACCCGGATGGGCTCGCCTGCCGCCGTTCGGGTCGGTGGATGGGAGTGCGAATGCATGTCGTCGCACGCGCTCCGAGCGGCGTCGCGGGCGGTGCTCGTACACGACCGGCCGAATGCTTCCAGGTGGGGGCCGCGACTCTCCCGGGATTGCGTCCTCGGGCGTTGCGAAGGATGACCCTGCGGGTTTGCGTACCGCACCGCGACGGGATGGACGGGCTCGCGCCGGGCGCCGCCGATTCACGTGAAACATTCGAGGGGTCGCCCGGCCCTTGGCTAAGGGTCCGTGCTCGGCCAGGGTCGCGGTCGGCCCCTCCCCTCCCTTGGCCCTCCCCTCCCCCACTCCGGTGGCCGGTCGCCATGTTTCACGTGAATCGAGGGCCCTGCGCGTGTCGAGCGGGAGCCGGGTACGCCTGACCGGCGACCCCTCGTCGGCTGGGAACGGCGCCAGTCCGGCGGTCAGCCCGACCGGCACGTCGCGGTCGGCAGCTTCCACGCTGGCTGCGTGGTCGACCGTGCTGCGTCAGCTGGGTGTCCGCGGTGCAGCGGTACCGCAGGCCGACCGCGCCAGCGCGTCCGGGCGCCACCGCGCATCCGGGTGGCCCGCACCTCACGTCGTCGACCCGTGTCCCGATTCGTCCGGTCCGGTCGCCGCGTGGCGGGTCGTCCGTTTCACCGCGTTTGTCGAGGGTGACCAGGTCGCGCTGGCTCGAGGGGACGATCATCGATGATCCTTGGCCGCCCGCGGCGTCATCGATCGCCGGGCTGGCGCCTGTGGTGTGGCGGGCCTGCGCCCGACCTTGGGTGCGGTGACCCGGCCCGCCGGGGGCCGTCGGGGCGGAACGCGCCGCTGCCAGCTCGACGACATTCCGCGTCCGACCCACCCGCGACAGCATCAGATTCCCGGGCCGAACTCCGGATCTGCGCGGGACCGGCTGGTGGTGGGCCGCTCCGGCTATCGGACCGGAGGTGTTCCCGCGGAGTTCGCTGCGGATACGCAGGCGCGGCGGACGCCGGGACGCGCTGTCCGCGGGTACCGATGTCCGGGTGGCCGAGTGTGCGCCCGTGGTCGACGGCGTCGACCGGGACCAGGTCTACCGGCAGCGCGCTGGCCGGACGGTATCCCGCCGTCAGGCTCGTGGGATCAACCGGCAGCGTGGACGTCGCGCCCGGGCCGCCGGGGCGCGACGTCCACACCCCGCCGGTCCAACCGGTTCGCTGCGGTCGAGCCCACGCTGTTTCATTGATCGGCCGGGCCCGGCCGCGCGAGCAGGAGGGTGCCCCGGCTCCCACTCGACGGCCGTCTCGACGTCCCGCGTCCCGCTGGTGCCGACTGCGAAGACGGTCGGGTGTCCCGCCCAACCGGTTCGCTGCGGTCGAGCCCACCCTGTTCGGGTGGTGCGCGACCGGCGGTCGGCATCCCGATCCGATTGTCCGGGCCGGGCCGGGCCGGGTGCGTGGGCGGGCGGGTGCCCCGGCTCCCACCCCGGCTGCCGTCTCGACGTCCCGCGTCCCGCTGGCGCCGACCGCGACGCCGTCATGCCTGTTCCTCCGCGACGGTGTCCGGCGCACGGGCATGGGTCCCCGTCCCGCACGGGTGCGCCGGGCCGGACCATCGCCGTCCGGAGAATGTCGCTCCCGCCGGCTCCGCACCTGCGCGGGGGAAGCCGATACGGCAGCGGTGCTGGCGGCGACGACAACGCCCCCGGGCGGAAATTGGATGCGCGGGCGCCGACATGAGGATCCCCGCGAATGCACCGGGCCCGCCGATTCCTCCTCACCGGCGGATCGGTCCGTGCTTCACGTGAAACATGGCCGCGTCGCGAGGCCTGGTGGCGCACCGCCGACACCGTGTCGGTCCGTCACCGTGCGACGTAGTCGGCGGGCGCGCCCCCTCGGTCCGCCGGGCGCCATCCCGGATCCGCTCAGCCGCCCGCGGTCCGGCGTCCCGGGGCGCTCGTCCCCCCCGATGGCGGTGGGTTGCCGACGCCGCGTGTTCCGGGGCGGCGCCCCTCCCCTCCCCCGCCGCCGGATCGACCGGACGTTGTCGCGTCCCATCGGCCGGGGTGCATTGCAAGCACGGGGTCCACGCTGTCACTGTGACGCGCGAACCGAGCACGCCTTCCGTCGGCGACCCGGGAGCATCTGATGTCCGTCGGCGAGACACGGCCTGTTGGTTTGTGGAATCCCGAGTGCACACGGGAAGATGTTTCACGTGGAACCCACCGACCCCATCGACCTCACCGACGCCGCACACCGTGTGTTCGGGGACCGTTTCGCGCTGGCCCAGAAGTATCACGATTCCCTCGCGACGGATGGCGTCGAACGTGGTCTGATCGGGCCACGGGAGGTCCCGCGGCTGTGGGAACGGCACCTGCTCAACTGCGCCGTGCTCGGTGAACTGATCGGCGAGGGCGAGTCGGTCGTCGACGTCGGAAGCGGTGCGGGTCTGCCCGGCATCCCGCTCGCAATCGCCCGACCCGACCTGCGGATCACCCTGGTCGAGCCGCTGCTGCGGCGTTCGGTCTACCTCGCCGAGTTCATCGAATCGGTCGGCCTGGATGTGCGGGTGGTTCGGGGTCGGGCGGAGCAGGCCGGGGTGGTACAGGAGGCGGGCGGCGCCGATGTGGTCACCTCCCGCGCCGTCGCCCCGTTGGAGAAGCTGGCGCGGTGGTCGCTGCCGTTGATCCACGAGCACGGCCGGATGCTGGCGATGAAGGGGTCCAGTGCGGCCGAGGAGATCGAGCGCGATCGCGCTTCCCTCACCCGCCTGGGGGCTGGCAAGCTGGAGATCGTCGAATGCGGCGCCGACGCCCTCCCGACACCGACGACCGTGGTTCGGGCGGAACGGATTCCAAAGCGATCGCATCGCCGATGACGTCGAGGATCGGTGGGACCGGCGGTCGAGTGACTTCGAGTGAGGAGCAATACATGTCGGGTGGACCCGAAGCAACTGTTTCACATGAAACGGACCCCAATCCCTCGCGTTCCACCGACACCGCACGCTCGACCGACCCGAGTGCCCACGCCCCCGGCCCATACGACGGCATCTCCCTCGAGGAGACCCCGATCGGGGCCGCCGCGCAGCGCGCCAGCCAGGTCCTGCATCCGGGGAGTGTGACCCTGCCGAAACCGAGCCGGCGACGCATGCTCACCGTCGCGAACCAGAAGGGTGGCGTCGGGAAGACCACCACGGCGGTCAACCTGGCGTCCGCGCTCTCCGTTCAGGGGCTCACCGTCCTCGTCGTTGACCTCGACCCGCAGGGCAATGCCAGCACCGCGCTCGGCATCCCGCACCACTCCGGGGTGCCGTCCAGCTACGAGCTGCTCATCGGCGAGGTCAGCGCGAAGGAAGCGGTCCAGCAGAGCCCGCACAGCGAGCGGCTGTACTGCATTCCCGCGACGATCGACCTCGCCGGCGCCGAGATTGAGCTGGTCTCGATGGTCGCCCGCGAGAACCGACTCAAGAGCGCCCTGTCCGATGCGTTCCTATCCGACCTGGACGTCGACTTCGTGCTGATCGACTGCCCGCCGTCGCTCGGGCTGCTCACCGTCAACGCCCTCGTCGCGGTCAACGAGGTCCTCATCCCGATCCAGTGCGAGTACTACGCGCTCGAGGGGGTTGGCCAGCTGCTCCGCAACATCGAGATGGTCAAGTCGCATCTCAACCCCGACCTGCACGTGTCGACGGTGCTGCTGACCATGTACGACGGCCGGACCAAGCTGGCCGACCAGGTCGCCGAGGAGGTGCGGAACCACTTCGGGGAGGCGGTGCTGCGGTCGGTGATCCCCCGCAGCGTGAAGGTCTCCGAGGCTCCCGGCTACGGGATGACCGTTCTCGACTACGATCCCGGATCACGCGGCGCCATGAGCTATCTCGACGCCGGACGTGAACTCGCCGCCCGTACCGCATCGATCACATCGCAGGAGAACTAGTGGCACAGAGAAGCAAGGGCGGTCTCGGCCGCGGGCTCGCGTCGCTCATCCCGCCCGGCCCCGACGCGGGTCCGCGTCTCGGCAACGCCGCAGCCGACATCATCATCGGCAACGGAACCGCCCCGGCGGCGACGACCACGGACGGCGGCCCCCTCCCCTCCCCCACCGAGGCGGCACCCGCCGACGGCGCAGGGAAGGCCACCAGATCGGGTCGGCCGCAGGCCAAGGCGTCCAAGACGCAGGCGAAGACCACCGGCAAGGCCGCTGCGACGGCCAAGACCCCGGAGCTGGCCCCGGTGGACGGCGCCGTCTATCGGGAGATCCCGGCGGCACAGATCCAGCCCAACCCGAAGCAGCCGCGGTCGGTGTTCGACGAGGAGGCGCTCGCCGAGCTGGTGCATTCCATCCGCGAGTTCGGTCTGATGCAGCCGATCGTCGTGCGGGCGACCGGGCCGGACACCTATCAGCTGGTGATGGGTGAACGGCGGTGGCGGGCCAGTCAGGCCGCCGGGCTCGAGTCGATCCCCGCCATCGTGCGCGAGACGGGCGACGGCGACATGCTGCGGGACGCCCTGCTCGAGAACATTCACCGGGTGCAGCTGAATCCGCTCGAGGAGGCGGCGGCGTACCAGCAGTTGCTCGAGGAGTTCGAGGTCACCCACGAGGAGCTGGCTGCCCGTATCGGGCGCTCTCGCCCCGTGGTGACCAACATGATCCGGCTGCTCAAGCTGCCGATTCCGGTGCAGCGCCGGGTCGCCGCGGGGGTGCTGTCCGCGGGGCACGCCAGGGCGCTGCTGTCGCTGGAGGCGGGCGCCGAGGCGCAGGACCTGCTCGCCGCCCGGATCGTGGCGGAGGGCCTGTCCGTCCGCGCCACCGAGGAGGCGGTGACGCTCGCGAACCGGGACGGTGGGGAATTGCCCACTCCCCCGGTCAAGCGCAAGCCGATCCAGATGCCGGGTCTGCAGGACGTCGCGGACCGGCTGTCCGGCGCCTTCGACACCCGCGTCACCGTCAGTCTCGGGAAGCGGAAGGGCAAGATCGTCGTCGAGTTCGGCTCGGTGGACGATCTGCAGCGGATCGTGGAGATGATGGAGACCTCCGGCGCGGAATAGTGCCGTCAGGGACCCCGGCGTGAAACGTCACCGTGACGTTTCACGCCGGGGTTTCCTCTACCTGTCCCGCCGGACGCACTGAAATGCAGTGCCCCCCAACGTCATCCGATGCGCCTCCGGTCGGGAACGGCCAGGACGATCGGGATCGCCTATCCTGGATGTGGTGATGACCCGCGGTCGCCGACCCCGGGTCCGAGACGTGACGTCGTGGAGGCGAGAGACAGGGTGTCGATGCGCATCAGTCCGCTCACCCTCGACGGCTTCGATCGGCTTCCCCGGCACTCCCGCCGCTGCATCTTCTGGGAGATGGACCCGGACGCGCTGCGCAACTCCCGCGTGTACGCGGACCCCGAGTTCGAGAAGGAAGCCTGGCTGTCGATGGTCATGCTCGAGTGGGGCTCCTGCGGGCAGGTCGCGACCCTCGAGGGGCGGCCCGCGGGGTGTGCGCTCTACTCGCCGCCGGGCAACGTGCCCCGATCCACCCTGTTCCCCACCTCCCCGGTGAGCCCGGACGCGGTCCTGCTGACCACGATGCGGCTCGAACCGGCCGCCGAGCTGGACGGGGTGGGGCCGAGCCTGATTCAGGCCGTCGTGAGCGATCTGGTGCGGCGCGGCGTGCGTGCGCTGGAGGCGTTTGGCATCGTCCGTGGACCCGACGACGACCGGACGCCGGGCAGCACTCACCAGTGCGGGCCGACCGAGTGCATGATCGACGCCGGGTTCCTCGCCGACATGGGCTTCGAGGTGGTCGCGGCGCACCACCGCTACCCGCGGATGCGTCTCGAACTGGACCGCGATCACGGCTGGAAGGCCGACGTCGAGTCCGCCCTGGAACGGCTGCTGATGTCCGCAGCGGTGACCACCGCCGACAGCGGCGCGCGGTCCACCATCGGCGTCTGACCCGCACCGCCGCCCCGCTCGCCGGGCAACGGAACCGGACCGTCAGGCCCGTTCGGCCTTCGCGAGCTCCTCGGCGAGCAGTTCCTTGAAGGTGTAGGTGCCGGTCGGCTGATCGTCCTGACCCAGCAGGTACAGGCGCTTGACCGCGATCAGGATGGCCTCGGCGATGATGTCGCGATTCCGCGGATTGATCAAGGTTTTGACGTCGGAATCGTTTGTGAGATAACCGATGTCGATCTGAACGGTCGGCATCGTGGTGAGGCGCAACAGGTCCCAGGATCGACCGTGCGATCGGCAATCCTGAAGTGGTGCGCGCGCAACGATTTCACGCTGAATGAAGTTGGCGAGGACCTGCCCGATCCGGGAAGTGGCGCCGTGTGAGTTGCCGAAGTGGAAGCTGGCGACCCCGTTCGCGTTGCGGCTCGGGCTGCTCGCACAGCGCAGCGAGATCATCAGGTCCGCGTCGAACGAGTTGGAGGTTGCCGCGCGCTCCGCGGTCGACGGGTTGCTGCTCGCCGGGTGCGACAGGAACGTCTCCATGCCGGTGGCGGCCATCCGCCCCTCGAGCCGGCTCGCAACGTCCCACAGGATCTCGGCCTCGGTGATCGGGCCGTTCGGCGTCGCCAGCACCATGCCGGTCGTTGCGCCGCCGAGATCGGGGTCGATCACGATCCGCTTGCCGCTCAGCTGCGGTCCGGACCGTCGGACCGACTCCTCCTCGGTGATCGCGTGCGGCGAACCCCCGGTGACCCGGGTGCCGAGCAGATCGAGCGAGCGCAGCGTCTGCGGTCCGCAGATGCCGTCGGACGCGATGCCGATCTCCCGCTGGAACGAGGACAACCCCTCGTGCGTCTTCGGGCCGAAGTAGCCGTCCACCCGGCTGGAGTAGAAACCGAGGTCCTGCAGCCGGGTCTGCAGCGCGGCGACGTCGTCGCCGTACTGCGGCGCGGACAGCTGGTACGCGAGGGTGCGCGCGCCGAGCCGGTACGAGGCCTCCCGCAGCGCCCGGTACGTCGCGGTGCCGACGACGCCGTCGACGAGCAGGCCGCGCTGCTGCTGGAACGCGCGTACCGCGCTATCGAGGTGATGGTCGAACACGGCGTCGGGGGCCACCCACTGCGAGCCGTTCACCGGCTCACGGGAGGTCAGCGACACGCCGCCGCGGAGATATCCGAGGGCGGACAGGGTGCCTCGAATCTCGGCAACGGCGGGACCGTGATCGCCGTGACGGAGTCGATGCATACGTGGGAACCCTTCCTCGTCCTGACGGCAATACCCAGTGGGTGATTCTCGCAGAAGCCCCCGGGATATCGGGAATCCCGGGGGCTGTTGCGATCGCTACAGTACGTCGGAAAGGTCCTTGAGCAGTGCAGCCTTGCCCTTCGCGCCGACAATTTGCTTCACCGGCTTGCCGCCCTGGAACAGGATCATCGTCGGAATCGACATGACCTGGAAGTCCCGCGCCGCCGACGGGTTGGCGTCGATGTCGAGCTTCGCGACGGTCAGCTTCTCGGCGTGTTCCCCGGCGATCTCCTCGAGCACGGGTGCGACCATCTTGCACGGTCCGCACCAGGTCGCCCAGAAGTCGACCAGAACGGGCTTCTCGGAGTCGAGCACGTCCTGCTGGAACGAGTCGTCGGTGATGGTGATGGTGTTCGCCATGGTGTCTCCTCGGGGACGGGTGGGTGGTGTGGCCAGGTCAGGCGTCGACGGCGACGGGGCGACCGGCCGCGTCGACGGTGTTGCCGGTGATGTCGCCGCGTTCGGCGAGCCACCGCTCGGCATCGATCGCGGCGGAGGCGCCGGTGCCCGCCGCGGTGATCGCCTGCCGGTAGGTGTGGTCGACGAGGTCACCGGCGGCGAACACGCCCTCCACCGCGGTGTGCGTGGTCGGGGACTGCACCCGCACGTACCCCTCGTCGTCGATGTCGACCTGACCCGCGACGAGTTCGCTGCGCGGATCGTGACCGATCGCGACGAACATGCCGGTCACCGGCAGCGTCGACTGCTCACCGGTGACGGTGTCGCGGAGCACCAGACCGGTGACACTGCTCTCGCCGAGCACCTCGACCGGCTCGGCGTTCGTGACGATCCGGATCTTCTCGTTGGCCTTCGCGCGCTCGAGCATGATCCGGGACGCGCGGAACTCCTCGCGGCGGTGCACCAGGGTGACCGAACGGGCGAACCGGGTCAGGAAGGTGGCCTCCTCCATCGCGGAGTCGCCACCGCCGATCACCGCGATGTCCTGGTCCTTGAAGAAGAAGCCGTCGCAGGTGGCGCAGGCCGACACGCCGCGGCCCAGCAGCGTCTCCTCGCCGGGAATGCCGAGGTAGCGGGCGGCCGCGCCCATCGCGAGCACCACCGCGTGCGCGTAGTAGGTCTCGCCGTTCGCGACGACCTTCTTCACCGGACCGGTCACGTCGAGCTCCTCGACGTCCTCGGTGCGGATGTCGGCGCCGAACCGCTTCGCCTGCTCACGCATCTCGTCCATCAGGTCGGGGCCCATGATGCCCTCCCGGAACCCGGGGAAGTTCTCCACCTCGGTGGTGGTCATCAGGGCGCCGCCGAACTGGGTGCCCTCGAACAGCAGCGGCTGGAGTTCGGCGCGGGAGGCGTAGACGGCTGCGGTGTATCCGGCGGGTCCGGAACCGACGATGATCAGGTCACGAACCGAGGTCGGGGTAGTCATGCGGGCCTTCCAGGTAGTGGACGTCGTCTGGCTCAACACCAGATTATGGGGTGATGTTCCCCGGTACGGCCCGTCCGGCGATGAACGCCACATAGGGCTCGACGAGGGCGGCGGCCCGCGACTGCACGCCGGTGGCGTCGCTGCCCGCCTCGATCTGGCGGGTCGCGGCGTGCACGATCGCGTTCACCAGGTCCGCGGTCTCGGCCGCATCGGGGACTCCAAGCTCGGCCAGCGCGGTCACCAACGGCGCGGCAAGGCGGGCGTGCATCTCCGCCCCGGCCGCGCCGACCTTCTCGCTCGGGGCGATCGACGAGATCGCGGAGGCGATCGCATGCTCCCCCTCGGCGACCAGGTCGAGGTTGACCCGGACGTACGCGAGCACCCGCCGGTCCGCCGACCCGGCCGCCGCCATCTCCCGTTCGACTCGGGTGGACCAGCGCGGAAAGGAATCCTCGATCAGCGCGTCGAGGAGGTGCTGGCGGGACTTGAAGTACTGGTACATGCTCGATCGGGCCAGTCCGGCGCGGGCGGCGACGTCCGCGAACCCGGGGATCTCCGGGGTGCCTTCGGCGAGCACCTCGCGAGCGGCGTCGAGAAGGGCCCGCTGCTGGGCGGCCCGGTGCTCGGCGACGGTCGGTGCAGTGATACGCGGCAACGCCGTCCCTCCCGGTGGGCCGGTCCGGGTCGTCCGGACGGTGGTGGTGCGCCCCCGATTCGCGTCGTGACCGGGCCGCAGTGGTCGAGGACATCGTAGTCGGGTGCCCCGGCACCGATGGCCGGCGCCCGATGTCGAGGCAGGGACGGGTGACCCGGCACGCCGCGGCGGGTCGTGTCCGGTGGTCGGACCGGCCCCGGTAGTCGACAATGACGGGCAATGAATGCCACCGCTTCGGGCCGACCCCGTGACCCCCGCATTGACACACAGGTGCTCACAGCGACGCGAGAGCTGTTGCTGGAGTTGGGTTTCGACGGCCTCAGTGTCCGTGCCATCGCGGTTCGCGCCGGCGTGAGCCGTGCCGCGATCGCCCGCCGCTGGGACTCGAAGGCCCAGTTGGTGCTCGACGCGGTGCTCGGCGTGACCCCGGACCTGACGCCCTTCGACGGCGCCGACCGGGAGGGCTGGATCCGCTGGGTGGTCACCGGCAGCTCCGAACTGTTCCGGCGGCCGGAGGTGCGGGCCGCGGTGCCCGGACTGCTGGCCACCCTCCGCGACCACGACGACCTGCGCGCCGCGCTGTGGCGCAACTTCGCTGGCCCGGCGACCGCGCTGCTCCCCGGACCCACTCCCGGCGCCGGAACCGACCCGGACACCGCGCGCGCCCTCATCGCGCTCGGCGCAGGCGCGGCGATGTTCCTGTCGCTGATCGCGCCGAGCGAGGACACCGAGGGCGTGCGCGGCGCGATCCTGTCGATCCTGCTGCCCGGTGCAGGCGCCGACGCTCCCCGGTGTCGGTCAACCGATGTCGGTTCGGGCCAGGGTCTCGGGATTGGATGCGCTGCAACCGGACCCGACGACGAGGGCGGTGATCTGCGGGGGGCGGGGTCCGGCGACGAGGAGGAGTACACCGGCGGCGCCACGCAGCCGGACCGGACCCGACCCGAGTAGCGGGGTCGCCGGGTCAATTCCGTTGGCCCGCAGGCAATCCGATCTGCGGATCGGGTCGGTCAGGCTGCCGTTCTCGGTCCGACCGAGGACGGCGAGCGCGGCGTCGGGCCGCAGTTCGTCGCCGAGCTGGATGGCCGCCGGGTCGGCGAGCACCGTCTCCTCGGGTGCGGAGGACGGCCCGTCGTCGCCGAGGCGCGTGATGCCGATCGCGCCGAGCGCGAACACCACGAGGGCGGCGGCAGCGGCGGCCGCGATCCGGACGGGATCGCGTCGTCGGGAGGACACCGCAGGGATCGGCGACCGGTCTTCGTCGGTGGCGGTGAGCCCGAGCGCGGCGTGCAGGCGGTCGATCACCTCGGGTGGCGCGGGCGGCGCCGGCGCCGGATCCGTCCGCAGCGCGCCGAGTTCGGTCCGGACGCGGTCCAGTGCGGCGAGGGTGGCGATGGCGTCGGGGTCGTTCATTGCGGCGGTCCGGATCCGGTCCGCCTCGTCGTCGGATAGCACGTCACCGTGCAGATCGGCGAGCTGTTCGGGAGTGAGCGGGGGGCGACGCGCGTCCTCACCCTCGGCGACCATGACACCTCCTTCTTGCGATCGTGAACTGCGGATCCCAGCGGCGGCGCAGGTTCGCACCGCGCGTCACTGGATTAGACTCCGGGCGAGCCGATTTGGTTCCGCTCCGGCCGAATGTATTTCAACTGTTGCGCCAGTTTGTTCCGTGCCCGCGAGCACCTGCTCTTCACGGTGCCCTCCGGCACCCCGAGCAGCGCGGCGGCGTCCGCGACCGAGTAGCCCTCGAGGTCGACGGCGACGACAGCGGCGCGCTGCTCGGGCGGGAGGGTATCGAGGGCCTCCCCGATCGTCAGCGTCGTCTCCCGGTCCGCCATCGGGTCGCGGGGTTCCGCGGGTTCGGACCCGTCTCCCTCGGTCAGCGGCACCGTCGGGCGGGCCCGATTGCGCCGGATCCGGTCGAGGCAGGCGTTGACCACGATCTTGTGTAGCCAGCTGCGGACGGCGGCATCCTCACGGAACGTCGCGGCCGTCCGGTGCGCCGACAGCAGCGCCTCCTGCAACGCGTCCTCGGCGTCCTGGATGCTGTAGCTGGTCCGGCGTGCCGTCTGCCACAAGTGGTCCTGGTGTCTACTCAATAACTCAGCAAATGCACGCGGCTCCCCAGCCGCGTGCGCCGCCAGCAGCTGGGCATCGGACATGCCCGCCGCGGCGATCCCCCTGTTGATTCGCACGCGCGATGTTAACCGACCAGGAGGTCTCCAGTCACCCCTTTGCGGGCGAAGTGTCTAACGAGTGGAGCTGAGTCCGATCTCCGCGATCGCGCTCTGGTTCTTCCCACCGTCCGTGCCGAGCTTGGTGATCCACACCAGCACCCGGCCGGTGCTGCCGTCCATCGTCACCGGAATGGTCGTCACCCCGCTGGTGAGCGTCCCCCGCCCGACCACCTGGGTCTGGTCGAGCGTCGGCCGATCGCTGGGCGCGGTCCGGATCTCGACCTGGGTCCCGACGCTCGGCGACGTGATCGTGACCTCGTTCAGCCGGGACGGCTCGTCGAGCGCGACGAGCAGACCGACCCCGTTCTTGAAGCTGGGGAACTGGTCGAAGTACGCGTCGGTGGTCCACTCGGTCGCCAGGTCGCCGTCCACCGCCAGTCCCGCCGACGTCGGATTGTCGGCCGACCCCTGTGGGGAGAACACCGTCGCGCCCGCCGGGACCACCGGCAGCGGTGCCGCCGGAGCAGGCGCGGGCACGGCGGGTGCCTCCGTCGCTGGCGCCTCCGCACCCGTGGTGAGACCGATGTTCTGCTCGGTGAGCGGCTCGTCGGAGCTGCCGCCTGCCAACAGGTTCGTCAGCCACCAGACGGCGAGCGCCACCACGATCACGGTGAGCACACCGAGGGTGGACAGCGCGATCATCATCCGGTTGCCGCGCGCCTTCGCGACCTCGGCGGTCTCCTCCTCGGACAGCGCGTGCCCGCTCGTCCCCGCTGGGCGCTGCCCGAGCCGCAGCGCGGGCATCATGTCGGTCTGCTGATCGACCACGGACGCCTGGTCCAGCACGTGCTGGACGGTCGCGGCGGTGCGGATGCCGCCGTCGGTCTCCATCGCGCGCACCGCGACCGCGGAAATCTCGAACGGCACCTCCGACCGCACCGCGCGCGGCTCCACCGGCTGCCCGTCACCGCCCCGATCGGCGAGCTTCATGCCACCGACGGTGTTGGCGGGCCGCGCGTCGGGCGCGGCGGGCGGGGTGCCCGACTCGGGGGCCGGGGCCGGCTCGCCGAGCGGCCAGCGCGCCGTGATCAGCGCGTACAGCATGGCGCCGAGCCCGCGCACGTCGGACGGGGCGTCCGCGTCGGAGAGGGTTGCGGGGAAGGCGAGGACCGCGTTCCCGTCGACCGAGATCCGCACCCGGTCCGGGTGGTCGATGGACAGCGCGCCCCCGCCGCGGTGCGCGGCCTCGGCCGCGGCGGCCAGCGCCCGAATGGCGCGGGCGGCGCCGATCGGGGACGGCGTCGTGTCGGCCATCTCGCGCAGCGACCGGCCCGGGGTCCATTCGGCGACGACGATGCCGCCGGAGCTGCCGCGGACCACGTCGAGGACCCGGGCCAGGCCGGGCGAGTTGATCCGGCCCAGGCGCAGGGTGCGGGAGAGCACGGCCTGCGGGCCCTCGGTGTCGGACAGGTCCGCGGAGGCGCGCTGCTCCGCGTCAACGAAGGTCAACGCGACCTCACGGTCGAGCTTGGTGTCGTGCGCCTGCCAGAACTTCAGGCCGCGGGCGCCGCCGTGCGGGGCGAGCAGGCGGTATCGGCCGCCGGCGACCGATGCACCGGCGATCAGCTGCGGGCCGCGGGGGGCCCGGCGGCGGGGCGCCCCGGTGCCGTCACCGATCCGGATCGGGGGCAGCTGCGGCGACCCGATCGGGATGACGCCGGTGTCGACCGTGAGGTCCCGTTCGGGGCGGACGATCCGGCCGTCGGCGGTGCGCTTGTCCGCCGGGCGCTTCGGTGCCTCGGCCGCAGGCTGCGGGTCCGGGCGGGTGCTGTCGGCGGGACGGCTGGACTCCGAGTCGGATGCGCGAGGTGTCGGCGTGGACGCCTCCACCGTGGAACTGCCGGACTGGCCGCCGGCAACACTTTCGTCGCTCACCCTCGCTCCTTCGTGCAGCTCGTCGGAATCACCCGTGGTCGGCGCCCCGGTACGTCGGGCACCAGGGTACGGGAGTTGTGTGCCGCCGCCGCGTTCTACCAGAGGACGCCCGATCACGGGGAGCAGTTCGGTGTCGGCCTCGTAGATCGACACCGAGTCCAGGGTCGCCCTCCGCGGCGCCGCGGAGGGGGTGGTCTGCTGCGCGGGCGGCTCGGTGTCCGCCTGGCCCGAGCCCCGACGGAGGACCCGGTTCACCAGCCGGGTCACCGCGACCGTCCCCGCGACGACCTCGGGGACGCCAGCGAACCGCAGCAGCGTGAACGTGACCCCGAGCATCAGGATCGCGCAGGCCCCGACCTGGACGAACGCGCCGGGCCCGCCGAACCGGTCCCCGAGTCGGTCGAGGCCGAGGACCTCCTCGGCGGCGAGCATCGCGATCCCGCCCGCCAGCGAGGCGACGACCACCAGCACCACGGTCTTGCCGACGTTCGCCATCCGCAGCGACCCGAGGCTGCGGCGCAGCAGGACGGCGCCGATCACCGCGCCCGCGGTGAACCCGAGCCCGTTCGCGACGCCGAGCAGGCTGACGACCTGCTGGTCGTCGGTCGCGATGCTGGGCGCGAGCAGGGACAGCACGACCTTCACCCCGGTGATACCCAGGATGATCCAGGTCGGGGTCCAGGCCTGCTCGCGGGCGTAGAACACCCGCAGATGGATCAGCACCAGCGCGTACGGGATCAGGGTGAACGCCGACCAGCTGACGGCGTGGCCGAGGCGTTCGGCGTCGTCGGCGCCGAAGTTGCCGTAGCCGAACAGCGCGTGGCCCACCTGTGGGCCCGCGAAGGTCAGGAAGGCGACCATCGGGACCAGCGCCACCATCGTCAGCCGGGTCGCCACCGACAGGTCGTCGACGACGGCGGGGATGTCCTCGTCGGCAGCGTTGCGACTCAGCCGCGGCATGATCGCGGTGAGCACGGTGACGCCGAGGATGCCGTACGGCAGCTGCAGCAGGATCCACGCCTGCTGGTAGATGACCGGGCCTGCGGCGTCGACGTCGGCGGCGACCCGGGTGCCGATCATCAGGCCGATCTGGCTGATCAGCACGTACAGCACGATCGCAACGCCCATGCCGGCGAACATCTTCAGCCGGTTGTCGATCCCCCAGAGGGGGCGCAGGCTGATGCCCTGCCTGCGAATCGCGGGCAGCAGCGTCAGCACCTGCACCACGACGCCGAGGGTGAAGCCGAGACCGAGGACCAGGAGCCGGACGGTGGTCACCTCGTCGCCGCCGGGCAGCAGCCAGTACACCGCGAGGACGACCAGCACGGTCACGTTGTTCAGCACCGGAGCCCAGGCACCCGGCTTGAACACCTGCCTGGTGTTGAGGATCGCGGTGAGCAGCGCGGACAGGCCGTAGAACAGGATCGCCGGGAGCAGCAGGTACGCGAAATGGGTGGCGAGCTGCTCGTCGACCTTGCCGTGCTCGGGCAGGAACAGCCGGGTTAGCAGCGGCGCCGCGAGCACCGCGGCGACGGTCACCGTGCCGAGCGTCGCGACGGACAGCGTGAACAGCCTGCGGACGAACGCCGCGCCGTGGTCGTCGTCCTCCTTCTCCGCCCGCACCAGCACCGGCACCACGATCGCGGTCAGCACCGCGCCGAGCACCAGCTCGGAGATCATGTTCGGCATTGTGAACGCGACCGTGAACGAGCTGGCCGCGGCGGCGCCGAGGGTGGTGAGCAGCAGCACCTGCTTGAGGAAGCCGGTGATCCGGCTGACGAGCGTCGCGATCGCGATGGACCCGGTCGACGCGATCAGCCCGGAGTTCGAATTGTCGGGCCCGTCCTGGTCGTCCGGGGCGTCGGGGTCCGCGATCGGTTGGGGCGCGGTCGCGACCGCACCGGCCGGGCGGGGTGCGGCGGGCGCAGCGACCGGCGGCGCGGGCTCGACCCGCCGCGGCTCCGCCCGCGTCGGCTGCGGGACGCCAGCGCTGGCGGGCGGCGCGGGCCGCTGCGGGGGGGCCTGCTGCGGAGGCGGCTGCTGGGGATACGGCTGCGGCGGATACGGCCGCGGCTGGTGGGGCTGGTTGGGCTGCTGGGGCCGGGGCGGATACGGCCGGGCCTGCTGCGGCGGGTGGGGCCGCGGCACGGGCCCGGTGGGTGGTTGGCGCCGCGGATCCGGCGGCGGGCCGGCCGGGTGCCGCTCCCACGGGGCGACCCCGGACGGACCTGCCTCGCGGGCGGGCCGCGCCGGGTGGGGATGCTGGTCGCGTCCGGGATCGGCCGGTTGCCGCGCCTGCTCCGGGCCGCCGCCCGGTGGTCGTCGCGTGCTACCCGTCATGGCCCCTCGTACCCTTCGTCCGCCGGGTCCGGCTGACCCCGGAATCGGTGCCAGAGCCGCCGTCCGGCAAGCAACAACAGTAGTGCGCCCGCGCAGCCGGTGATGATCGCCAACAACTTGCCGTACGAGTTCGACCGGACCGACACCGACGTCGGCTCGCCGAGCTCGCGTCCGGTCACGGTGGTCAGCGCGACGTCGACCACCATCTTGCCGGTCTCGGTCACCTGCGCCGGAACCTGCAGGGCGCGGCTGCCGCGCGCGGGCAGCTGCTGATCGCCGATATCGGTGATCGTCATGCCGTCCGGGGCCGACAGCCGCAGCCGGACGGTGATTCCCACCGGCAGGTCGTTGCGGGCGACGAACAGCAGCGGACTCTGCTCCGACGCGAGGGTGTACGCGCCGCCCGGCGCCAGCACCGTCACCGATCCGTACACCCGGTCCAGGGCCGACCGCACCTGCGCGACGCGTTGCTCCGCGGTCGCCGTCGCGATGCTCCGGTCGCTGTCGCGGCGACCCGAGGTGCTCATCGCCCGCAGCAGGTCCGCCTCGAGCGGTCCGGTGAACCCGTCCGGGGTCAACGTCGACTGCGGGTCATAGACCAGCGTCTCGGTCAGCGCGTCGATCTCGGGCGCGGACGCCGCCGCGGCGTCGGCGACCGTGGCGGGCGCCCCATCCTTGACCGCCTGGTCCGGGTAGGTCAGGCGCAGCGGCGGCGGCGACGCGGGATGGTCGAGGATCTCCGGCACCGAACGGGGCACCGCCAACCCGGACCGCAGCATCGTCGACGTGACGGACAGCACCGCGCGGGCCTCGTCGCCGTCGGGTGTCCACTGCTGCGGCGGCACCAGCAGCAGCGATCGCGGTGCCGCGTCGGCCATCCGGGCGCCGGTGCTCCGCGCGGTGAGCGCCTCCCAGGTCATCGCGCCGATGGCGTCCTGCAGGCGGGCGGTGCGGGAATCCTCGGTCAGGTCGTAGCGTGCGGCGTCGGGGGTGAACGTCGGGGTCTGCGGGGTCGCACCGACCGCGGCGAGGGCGGTCGCGGCGGACACGTCGAACAGCGCCGCGTACAGCGGGTCGCCGTTGTTGCCGCCGTCGAGGGGCACCTTGGGTTGCCCGGTCGCATCCGGGACGGTGTTCGCCGCGAGCAGCGCCGTCGGCCCGAGGCCGGACAGTTCCGCCGCGGCCGCCGGGTCGAGGACGCCGGAGTCCGGCCAGGTCAGGCCGCGGACGGAGGTCACCCCGAGGAGGCCGTCGACGAGGTCGGCAGGCCGGGAGAGTGCGCGCGCGGTGAGCGTCGCATCGCCGACCCGGTGCAGCGCGGTCAGGTCGGTCTGCGCGTACGGCAGCGCGGTCACGCACATCCGGGACGCCAACTGCCGGAGCGTGCCCAGCCATTCGGTCGCCGCGGCCTGCCCGGTGCCCTCGCGGGCCGGGCCGGTCGGGTCCGCCGGATCGTCGACGACGAGATAGCCGCGGGACATCGCGTCGACCGTGACCAGCAGATCCGGGTCGACCGCCAGGCACATGCTCTGCCGCAGCCGCTGATCCCGGTCCAGGTCGTCGCCGGTCGCGAAGTCGGCGGCCGCGACGAGCTGCTCGAGCCTGCCGCCCTGGGCCAGCGACGCGGCCAATTCGTCGTCCACCAGTCGCGGCTTCTCGTCCGCGGACCCGGTGATCCCGGCCGCCAGCCGGGGTCGGTCCGCGAGCGGCCACATCAACGTCACCGCGACCGGGTCCGACGTCGACGGCGGCACCGGCCCCGCGTCCGAGTCGGACACCGTCGGGTCGCGCGGCACCCCGAGGACCGGCAGCAGGAAGCGGGCGTCGTCGAGGCGGGCGGTGCCGCCGTACTCGGGGGTGCCGTTGACGTTCACCAGCAGCGGATACACGCCGGGTTCGTCGATGTTCAGCGATGCTGACTCGGTGGACCGCAGCGGCAGCGCGACGGTGAAACCGGCGGACTGCCCGACGTCGAGCCGGTCCCGGATCCGGGTGAACGGCCCGACGGTGTCGAAGTCGTCCTGTCCCGCGGTGAGCACCGTGCGCAGGGCGGTGGGCGTCGCCACCATCGGGCCGCGTTGCAGCCGCATCTGAAGATCGGAGACGGCGCGGTCGCCGACGTTCCTGATGGTGCCGGTCACCGTCACGGTCGGCACGCTGGACGTGGTCACCGTGCCCGGGGTGACGGAGTCGACCGACAGCGACACGAACTGCTGCGACTGGTCGGCGCGTTGAGTGTGGTCCGCTGCGGTGCCGGCCGGGGCCGCGCCCGCGAGGGCGGGGTGCCCGAGCGGGGCGGCGAGAGCCAGTGCTGTCAGGGTGGTCGCGGCAAGCCGTCGTAGAGCCGTCCTCATCCGTTCTCTCGGGTCCTGTCACCGTCGGGGGTCCGCCGGATGTCCTGCCCGGAGGTCATCCGGTCGATCAGTTCGCCCGCGACCTCCGCGAGACGACGCTCGTCGGCGTACGCGAGCCGCGAGCCGAGCTCCGTCAACGGCACCCACGCCACCTCGGTCACCTCGACGTCCTCGTCGGACAGTTCCCCGCCCTGGAACCGCAGCAGGTAGTGGTGCACGGTCTTGTGGACACGCCTGCCCTCGGTGACGAACCAGTAGTCGATGCTGCCGAGCGATGCGAGGACGCTGCCGCGGATGCCGGTCTCCTCCGCCACCTCCCGGATCGCGGTCTGCTCCGCCGTCTCCCCCGCCTCGATGTGCCCCTTCGGCAGCGACCACAGCAGCCGGCCGCGGCGGTCGGTGCGACCGATCAGCGCCGCGCACTGCAGCTCACGGGGACCATCGAGGCCGTCGACGACGAGCCCACCTGCGGAGGTCTCCCGCACCGTCCGCATCCGCGCGTTGGTGCGGTCGCCGTGCCCACCGCGACGCCGCGGGTTGCGGCGGCTGCGGTTCGCGCGTTCGGCTGGAGACACCCAATCGATACTAGTTGTCACCCGACAGTGGTCCCGAATCCCACACCGCGCGGGCGGCGGCGGCATTCGCCGTCCACGGTCGGCGGGCTCCGAAGGCGGCGCCGCGGGTCGGTAAGCTGCACAGTCGTGGTTTCCCCGACTCCCGACGCCGACCGACGCGCACGCCTGCTCGCCTCCGCGACCGTGACCCTGCGCGGCCTCTCGGACGTGCTCACCCCCCTCGGCGCCCGGTTCGCCGCCGCCGGGCACGAGCTGTACCTGGTCGGCGGCAGCGTGCGGGACGCGGTCCTCGGCAGGCTCGGCACCGATCTCGACTTCACCACCGACGCCCGCCCCGAGCAGGTGCAGGCCCTGCTCAAGGGCTGGGCCGACAACCAGTGGGACACCGGCATCGCGTTCGGGACGGTCAGCGCGGCCAAGGGCGACCAGCAGATCGAGATCACCACCTACCGCACCGACGCCTACGACGGCGTCACCCGGAACCCCGAGGTGGTGTACGGCACCAGCCTCGGGGAGGACCTGGTGCGCCGCGACTTCACCGTCAACGCGATGGCCGTGCGGATCGGCGCCGACGGCGAGCAGGAGTTCGTCGACCCGCTGCACGGGATGGACGCGCTGCTCGCCGGCCTGCTGGACACCCCCGCGGCGCCGGAGGTCTCGTTCAACGACGACCCGCTGCGGATGCTGCGGGCCGCCCGGTTCGTCTCCCAGCTCGGATTCACCCTCGCCCCCCGGGTGCACGACGCGATCGTGGCGATGGCCGGGCAGATCGACCGGATCACCGCCGAGCGGGTCCGCGCCGAACTCGACAAGCTGATCCTCGGCGAGTATCCGGGCGACGGCATCGAGGTGATGTGCACGACCGGGCTCGCGGCGCGGGTGTTGCCGGAGATCCCGGCACTGACCCTGGAGATCGACGAGCACCACCAGCACAAGGACGTCTACCAGCATTCGCTGACCGTGCTGCAGCAGGCGATCGACCTCGAGGACGGCGACCCGGACCTGGTGCTGCGCTGGGCGGCGATCCTGCACGACATCGGCAAGCCGGACACCAAGCGCAACGAGGCGGGCGGCGGCGTCAGCTTCCACCACCACGAGGTGGTCGGCGCGAAGATGGTCCGCAAGCGGATGCGGGCGCTGAAGTATTCCAAGCAGATGATCGAGGACGTGTCCCGGCTGGTGTTCCTGCACCTGCGGTTCCACGGCTACGGGGACGGTCAGTGGACCGACTCGGCGGTCCGCCGCTACGTCACCGACGCCGGCGACCTGCTGCCGCAGCTGAACAAGCTGGTCCGCGCCGACTGCACCACCCGCAACAAGCGGCGGGCCGCGCGGCTGCGCGCCAACTACGACGACCTCGAGGGCCGGATCGCCCGGCTCGCCGAGCAGGAGGACCTGGCGCGGGTGCGCCCCGACCTCGACGGCAACGCGATCATGACCCTGCTCGGCCTGAAGCCGGGTCGCGAGGTCGGCGAGGCGTGGACGTTCCTCAAGGAGTTGCGCCTGGACCGCGGCCCCCTGTCCCGCGAGGACGCCGAGGCCGAGCTGCTGAAGTGGTGGAGTATGCGCTGACGCGCCCGTGCAGAGAGGCGGCTCCGCTGCGCTTCGCGCCCGTGCGTGACTTTTACCCCAGTAGGGGTGAAAATCACGCACAGTTCCACTATTTCAGTGTCGCGCGCATGAGGTAGACGTTGTAGCTGTCCCACTCGGACATCGTGAAGTACAGGTCGTGTTCGGTGGACCACGGGTGGATAAACCCGCCGTAGAGGGCCGGATAGTCGGCGGACCGGACGACGGGGACGCCCTCGGTCCAGCTGCCCTGCGGGCTGGACGCCTGGCGTAGCACGATCGCCTCGGCGAGGGTGTCGAGGTAGCTCATCTGCCACAGGCCGCGGGTCTCGTCGTACCGCACCGACAGCTCGGCCGCGGTGTCGTGCAGGATTGGCGTCGGCCACGCCTCCCCGACCGGCGTCCACTGCCCGTCCACCCAGTACTGGTACGCGGTCTTGTTGAGCACCTGGGCCTTCGGGACGCGCGCGACGGCGACCGTGCCCATCCGCCCGTTCGGGGTGCCGAATAGGTAGACGTGCTCACCGGCCGGGACCATGCTCGCGACCTGGAAATTGTTGAGGCCGAAGATGTTTTCCCACCTGGCGTGCGGGTCCTTGGACCAGGTCTGGCCGTCGTCGTCCGAGTAGGCGATGCCGCCGTAGTTCGTGTACCACATCCCGGGAACCACGCTCCACCGTCGCACCGACATGTAGCTCATGTACTGCCGATCCCCCAACGCGAAACCGGAGGTGGGGATCGTGGTGGTCTCCCAATTCTTGATCTTCCTGCTGCCGAGCACCTCGGCGGCATGACAGCGGCTGTCCTGCACCATTGAGTCGATCGTTAGCCCGTCGGCAAGGTTCCGATCGGTGCTGTGCCCCACCACATTCGAGCGCCAGTCGGTGCCGTTCGCGCCGGGCGGCGCCCAGTCCTTACCGAAGGTGTCTCCGAATGCGATCGCCACCTCCCCCGGCTTGGATTCCCACATGATGCCGAGATCGGTGCCGTTCACCTGCCACCGCTTGTCGGTGCGGTTGATCGAGCCGGGCCCGGTCAGCTGCGCGACCAGGGAGGTGAAGTCGACGGTCGCTGCGGCGGGAGCCGGTGCCACCGGTGCCGGTTCAACCGGCGGCGACTGCGGATCGGGAGCGGGTGGAAGCGGTTGTGCCGGACCGGGAATCGGGATCGGAATGGGCTCCGGGTCGGGGCGGATCGAGAACCGCGGTACCGACGATCCGGACGATCCGGGGGTCGACCCGAACGACGACCCGGATGACCCCTCCGACCCGAACGACGACCCGTCGGACTCGGGTGCCAGCTCGTCGGGTGCGGTGTCGGTGAGGTCCGGGCACGGGTCGGCGCAGGGGTCGGCGGGCAGCGGTGCCTGCGGGACCCGCGTCTGGTCCTGCGGCGGATCCGGCAGCGGTACCGGCACGAGCTGCGGCCACGGGTACCGGATGTCGATGTTGCCCACCGGGGCCGGGCCTCCCCCCGCCGACGCGGACGGGTCGAAACCCGTTTCGCCGCAGGCATTCGTCGGGGCATTCGGTCCCGCGACGGCGGCAGGCGTGGACAACAGCGGGCTTGTCGCGGCGAGCGTGAGCACCAACAGCGGTGCGCCGATGCGTCGATACATCGTGCCCCCTTCTCGATCCGGTGGCGTGACGAACGTGGATCGAATCTAACAGCGGTCGGTGCCCATCTCTCGGTTCGGCGACCGTTTGGTGGACGGCCGCGCGACGGAACCGGACCCGTCCGCCGCGCGTCGATATCGACATGGAGTTGGTGGAGTACGTGTTCGGGACCGGGGTCGGCGACCCGCACGCGTGGGTGTCGCCGGCGGACCTCGACCTCGGCCCACCGGGCGGACTCGACGCCGTCGCACTCGATTTCGACGGTGACGGGTGGCGTGACGACGCGCTGTGGGACCGCGACGGGGACGGCGTGGCCGAGTTCTCCGTCCTCGATGTCGGAACGGAGACGGCGCGGTACTTCACCGACCCGGGTGGGGCGGGGACGTGGGCGTCGGAAACCGGGTCACCGGACCTCCCCGCTCCCGCGGCGCGGACCCCCGCGGCGGCGGGCGCAGCACCGGACGACGGCGGGACCGACACCGGGATCGACACCGACGGTGACGGCCGGGTCGACGCGATGCTGATGACGTGGGGGCGGAGCACGGAGCTGCACATCGACACCGACGGCGACGGAGTGCTGGATCTGGTGCTGGCGGACACCGACGGCGACGGGCGCCTCGACACGCCGCCGACCGACTCCGCCGGGTGAGCTGGGGCGCCCGTCAGCGGCGGGCGTTGAGGGCCACCGCGGCGAGGCCGAGCGCGTACACCCCGGCACCGGCAACCGCGAGCGCCGGGGTGCGTCCGTCGGGGGCGACGACGGTCGCGGCGGCGGCGAGCGCGGCGAGGAACGCGACGTTGAAGACGGTGTCCTGCAGCGCGAACACCTGGCCGCGGCGGGTGTCGTCGATGTCGATCTGCATCGCCGCGTCACCGGTCAGCTTGACCGTCTGCCCGGCGAGCCCGAGCAGGAACGCGCCGACCAGCAGGGACCCCTGGGTCAGGGTCGCGATGAGCGTCGCCTGCACGACGAGCGCCGTCGACAGGCCGAGGACCACGGTGCGGGTGCGGCCGATCCACGGGATCAGCAGCGGCGTCGCGACCGCGGCGAGCAGCATCCCGCCAGCCGTTGCCCCGACCGCCACCCCGAAGCCAGCGAGCCCGGCGGGCAGTGCGGCCTCGGTGTCCGGGGCTCGCAGCACCAGCACCATGATCAGCGTGTCGATACCGAACACGATGCGGTGCGCGCCGATTCCGATCATGGCGGTGGTGACGCCGGGGGCCCGCCACACCGCGGTCGCGCCGACCCGCAGGCCCGCCGCGACCGCGCGGACCGCGGCGGTGCCCGGCACTGTCCCGGCGGCATCGGCTCCGGGACCGAGCCGGTGCGGTGCGAATCCGGCCGCGGCTGCTGCGCCGACGGCGGAGGCGAGGGCGGCGACGGCGACGGCGATGCCGGAGCCGCGGTCACCGGTGCCGAGCACGCCGATCACGGCGACGGCGGTGCCCGCGCCCGCCGCGGACACCCCGGAACCGACGGTGGCGAGCACCGAATTGGTGGATACCAGCCAGGATTCGCGCACCACGTGCGGCAGGGACGCGGACACCCCGGCCAGGACGAACCGGCTAACGCCGACGGCGGCGAGGGCGAGCAGCAGCACCGGGGCGTTCGGCGCACCGGACAGCAGGCACAGCGCCGCGGCGAGAATGAGGCTGCCGCGCAGCAGATTTGCCCACTGCAGCACCGCCCGCCGATCCCAGCGGTCGAGGAGCGCCCCGGCGAACGGGCCGATCACGGAGTACGGCAGCAGCAGGACCGCGAACCCGGCGGCGATGGCGAGGGGATCGGTGTGCCGTTCCGGGTTGAACAGGATCGCCCCGCCGAGGGCGGCCTGGAACATGCCGTCCCCGAACTGGCTGGCGAAGCGGACCGTGACCAGGCGACCGAGGTCGGGGGTGGCGCGGATCGTTGCCCGCAGTCGCCGGTGCGGGCGACCGGCGTCGTCCGGGTCGTCAGTGAGGCCCACCGCCGGACCCTACCGCGGCGGGTGCCGCGGCCCGGTCCCGCCACCAGGCGATCGTCGCGGCCGCGGCCTGCGGCAGCGGCGTCGGGGTCAGGGCGAGAAGGCGTTCGCTGCGCCGCGAGTCCAGCAGGAACGGACGTTCGAACTGGTACAGCATCTCCGCGAGCTCCCTGGTCGGTGGGTGCACCCGGCCGAGGCCCCGCAGCGCCCAGCCGGGAAGCACCCCGATCCGCGGGTTCGCGATCCCGGCGGCGTCCGCGAGGGCCTGCACCAGCTGCCGTTGCGTCACCGCGGGCCCGGTGGGCGCGTGCAGCACGCTGTTCCACAGCGCCGGGTCGTCGGCGGCAGCGATCATCGCGGCGGCGAGATCGGGGACGTAGGTGAACGCGTGCGGCACGTCCAACGCGCCCATCACCCGCACCCGCCTTCCCGCGAGCAGGGGTGCAACGACGCGCTCGCCGCCGTGCGCGGTGCGGACCCGCGGCCCGAAGAAGTCGGACGCGGCGACGCTGACGGTCGGGGTCGCAGACCGCTGGCGGGCCCGGAGTAGGTCGGCACGGATCCCGAGCTTGCCGGTGGTCGCGGTTCGCGGGGTGTCCTCGGTGATCGGCCCGTCGACCGGACCATACGAATAGAGGCTCTCCGGGAACACCACGACCGCGCCCGCGCGGCCCGCGGCAGCGAGGACCGCTGCCTCGGTGGCGGGCAGTTCGCGTCGCCAGGCGTCGGCGGCGTAGGCGGAGCCGTGCGCGGCGTGGAACACCGATGCCGCGCCGGTGAGGGCGTCGTCGATGGCGCCGGGCCGTGCGACGTCGACGCGGCGGCGCTCGATTGCGGGATGGTCGGGTCCGGATCCGGAGCGGGTCAGCAGCCGGACCCGGTCGCCGCGGTCCGCGAGTCGGGTCGCGACGGTCCAGCCGACCGGTCCGGCGCCGGTCACCACGTGCAGTGTCGACATGTCAGTTCTCCTCCGAGCTGCGACTTCACGGTGCGAGAGCACCGCTCTCGTTTTCAGCATGCACCGACACCGCGGATCGAGTCAAGAGCACCGCTCTCTAAAGTTGACAGTGCTCGCGGCGGGGGTGAGGCTGGGGAGGTGACCGCAACCCCGCGCCAGCGTGCCCGCGAACGGACCCTCGCCGACATCACCCGCATCGGACGTCAGCACCTCGCCCGCGACGGCGCGGCGGCCCTGTCGCTGCGGGCCGTCGCCCGCGATCTCGGCGTCGTGTCGTCCGCGGTCTACCGGTACGTGGCGAGTCGGGACGAGTTGCTGACACTGCTGGTCGTCGAGTGCTACACCGAGCTCGGGGACGCCGTCGACGCCGCGGTCGGCGGCGTGGACCACGGCGACCCGGCGGCCCGGTGGCGGGCGCTGGGTCACGCGGTCCGGGACTGGGCGCTGCGGGAACCGGCGAGCTATGCCCTGCTGTACGGGACGCCGGTCCCCGGCTACCGCGCGCCCGCGGAACGGACCACCGGGCCGGGCATCCGCGTCGCGGTCGCCCTGGTCCGGATCGTCGACGACGCGCACCGCCGGGGACTGCTGCGAGAGATCCCCGACCCGGCGCCGGGGCGACATCTGCACGAGGACGCCGCGCGGATCCGCGCGCAGGTGTCCGGCGACCTGCCCGACGAGGCGCTGCTGCGGGGGGTGCTGATGTGGGCATCGCTGTTCGGGACGGTGGGTTTCGAGGTGTTCGGCCAGTACGGCGCGGACACGTTCACCGACCCCCAGGCGCTGTTCGACCACCACCTGGACGTGCTGGCCGAGACCGTCGGGCTGGAGCGCCCGCGCGTGGGGCCCGAGTCGGCCACCGCGGTGCAATGATTGTCCGGTGGAACCCGCTGACGACCCCGACGACCGCACGGCCCCGACGGAACCCGTGGTCCGACCGGGAAGTCTGCTGGTGTCCGCCACCGCACTCACCGAACCCACCTTCCGGCGCACGGTCGTCTACATGATCGAGCACAACGACGCGGGCAGCCTCGGTGTCGTCCTCAACCGGCCCAGCGACGCCGCGGTGCACACGGTGCTGCCGCAGTGGGCCCAACTGTGTGCCCGGCCGAAGGCATTGCACGTCGGGGGTCCGGTCAAACTCGACTCCGCGCTGTGCCTGGCGACCCTGCGGACCGGGGTGAACATCGACGGCGTCCCCGGCCTGCGCCGCGTTCACGGCCGGGTCGTGATGGTCGACCTCGATAGCGACCCGGACCAGGTGGGACCGCACATCGAGGGGGTACGGGTGTTCGCGGGCTATGCCGGCTGGACGATGGGTCAGCTCGACGGGGAACTGCAACGCGACGACTGGATGGTGGTCTCGGCGCTGCCGTCCGATGTGATCGGCCCGCCGCGCGTCGACCTGTGGGCACAGGTGCTGCGCCGGCAACCGTTGCCGGTGTCGCTGCTCGCCACTCATCCGATCGAGATCGACCGCAATTAGGTGACACGGAGGTCCTGCCGAACACCGCCCACCCCGATACCGTGGACGGGTGGGGAGGAGTCGAATGCCGCAGGACGACGCGGAACGGGTGGGGGCCCTGTACGGGGACCACGCGGCGCCGCTGTGGGGGTACGCGATGCGGCTGACCGGCGACCGGGTGCGGGCGGAGGAGGTCACCGGGGAGGCGTTGCTGCGGGCGGCGCGTAGTCCCGTGGTCGCGGGCCGGGATCCGCAGTTCGTCCGGGAGTGGCTGTTTGCCGTCGCCCGCCGCGTCGCGCAGGTCCCGGATACGGAGCGCGGTGAGCCTGCCGCGGAGGTGCCGCTCCGGGCGGACGCCGTCGGGGACCCTCCACCGGACCTGCTGCCGACCCTGCTCGGCCGGGTGGGCCCGCCGCCGCATCGGATCCGCACGGCAGCGACGGCGGTCGGGGTGGTCGCGGTCGCCACCGCAGTGGTTGCGGTGGTCGCACTGCTGCCGAAGCCCGAACCGACCGGACCGTCACCGACCATGCCGCAGGGTCCGTCCGCGCCGGTGACCGGTCAGCCGATGCAGCCGGTGGCCGCGTCCCCGGTGTCGGCCGATGTGTCGGTGATCCAACAGGATTGGGGTTCGCGAATCGACGCGGTGGTGCGCTACCCGGCCCCGCCCGGCGGCGGTTTCGGCACCGACCCGTCCGGGTACGAGATGGTCCTCACCGATCACACCGGTGCCCGCACCACCCTCGCCACCTGGACGGCGGTGGCCGGTGAGACGGTGACACCGTCCACGTCCACCGAGCTGCCGATGCTGTGGATCACCCGCGTCGACATCCGGGCGGTCCCGGCGGACCGGGTGCTGCTGACGAGCACCTTCTGACCGCCGCCCTCCGCCCGTGGTTCCCGAAGGTCACATCCGCTCACCTGGCGACGCCCGATGTGACACGACGGAACCCTCGGCAGGGGTCAGGCGGTGACGGGGTCGGTGCGCCTCGCGTACCGCTGCGCGAGCGCCGCGCAGACGATCAGTTGGATCTGGTGGAAGATCATCAGCGGCAACACGATCAGCCCGATCGGCTGCCCGGCGAACAGCACCGCCGCCATCGGCAGCCCGGTGGCGAGCGACTTCTTCGACCCGCAGAACACGATGACGATCCGGTCCGGCAGCGAGAAGCCGAGTGCCCGGCCCGCGTAGGCGGTCGCGGTCATCACGATCGCCAGGATCAGGCAGCACACCGCGACCAGCGCGACGATGTTCCAGGCGGTGAGCCCGTCCCAGGCGTGCTCGACCATGCCCGCGCTGAACGCGGCGTAGACGACGAGCAGGATCGAGCCGCGGTCGACGAGCTTGGTCGGCTCGGCGTACTTCTTGAGGAACCCGGTGACCCACGGCCGGATCAGCTGCCCGACGATGAACGGGATCAGCAACTGCACCACGATGTCGACGATCGACGACGCGTCCACGTGTGCCTCGCCGGTGGTGTTCATCAGCAGGATCACCAGCAGCGGGGTGAGAAACACGCCAAGCAGGTTGGACGCGGACGCGCTGACGATCGCGCCGGCGACGTTGCCGCGGGCGATCGAGGTGAACGCGATCGACGACTGCACCGTCGACGGCACCAGGCACAGGTACAGGATCCCGGTGTACAGCTCGTCGGTGAGCACGGTCGGCACCAGGATCCGCAGGGCCAGGCCGATCAGCGGGAACAGCACGAAGGTCGACGCGAACACCACCGAGTGCAGCCGCCAGTGCTTGAGGCCGTCGAGGGCCTCGCGGGGGTGCAGCCGGGCGCCGTAGAGCAGGAACAGGAACGCGATCGCGATCTTCGTTGCCCAGTCCAGGACGGTGGCGCCGGTGCCGGACGCCGGGAAGATGCTGGCGACGATCGCCACCGCGATGATCGACAGGATGAACCCGTCGATGTAGAACCTGCTCAGAAACTTCACCCGACCACGGTAGTTCGACAGTCCGCTATCGGAGAAGTCGATCAGAGTGATTACTGGCATCGCGAAACGTGATAGATATCGGGGATGCTCGATCCGGTGCTGCTGCGTTCGTTCGTCGCCGTCGACCGCGAGGGCGGCTTCACCGCCGCGGCGGCCGTCCTCGGGCTGAGCCAGTCGACGGTCAGCGGTCACGTGGCGCGGCTGGAGAGGTCCGTCGGCCGGGAACTGCTGCGCCGGGACACCCGCAACCTGGAACTGACCGCCGACGGCGCCGCCATGCTCGGCTTCGCGCGCACCATCCTGGACGCATCGCAGCAGGCGGAGGCGTACTTCGCGGAGTCGGAGATGTCCGGGGTGCTGCGGTTCGGCGCGTCCGATGACCTGGTCGCCGCGCAGCTGCCGGAGGTGCTGCTGGAGTTCCGCCGCAGCCACCCGCGGATCGACCTGGAGCTGACGGTCGGGCTCAGCGAGACCCTGGGTGCGCGGGTCGCGGCCGGTGAGTTGGATCTGGCGTTCGGGATGCGCCGACCCGGTGAGCGGCACGGCGAGCTGGTGTGGCGGGACCGGCTGGTGTGGGCGGGATCTCCCGCCGGCGACCCGGTCGAGGAGTCCGGACCGGTGCCGCTGGTGACCTATCCCCCGCCGTCCATCACTCGCCGCGCGGCGATGGAGACCCTCGAACGCGCCGGGCGGGTGTGGCGGACGACGTGTGTGACGGACAGCCTGCTCGGGTTGCGGGCTGCCGTCCTCGCCGGGCTCGGGTACATCGTGCACGCGGAGTCCGTGCTGCCGGACGGCCTGGTGCCGCTGCCCGCGTCGGCGCTGCCCGATCCGGGCGACGCCGACTTCGTGCTGATGCGCCGCCCCCGCCCCGCCTCCGGCCCGGAGGCGGCGCTGACGGCGCTCATCGTCGCCAACGAGCGCCGCCTGCGCCGCACCTGACCCCTGCCGGGGGGTTCCCTAATGTCACATCGGCTCACTTGGCGATACCGAATGTGACATTAGGGAACTCGCGGAAGGGGTCAGAACCGGATGACGCCGCGCAGGTTGCGGCCCGCGTGCATGTCGTCGAATCCCTGCGCCACCTCGTCGAGGGTGTAGGTGCTGGTGACGAGGCCGTCGAGTTCGAGCTTGCCAGCGGTGTACAGGTCGATCAGCCACGGGATGTCGGCGGACGGGGCGGAGGCGCCGAACAGCGAGCCCTGCAGCCGCTTCTGGTACAGCGTCAGCTCCATCGGGCTGATGGGGATGCCGACGTCGGTCATCTTGCCGAGGCCGGTGACGACGCAGACGCCGGCCTTGCGGATGGCGGAGAACGCCTGCGCGATGTGCTCGCCGGTGGTGATGCCGACGGTGACGATGGCCGCGTCCGCGCCCTGGCCGTTGGTCAGCGAGCGGGCGACGTCGGTGGCCTCCTCCATCGTCGAGAACGCCTGGGTGGCACCGAATTTCAGTGCGCTGTCCCGCTTGAACGCGACCGGGTCGACGGCCAGGATGTGCGCGGCACCGGCGTGCGCGGCGCCCTGGACGGCGTTGATGCCGATGCCGCCGACACCCATCACGATGACGGTCTGGCCGGGGTACACCTGCGCGGAGTTCACCGCGGCGCCCCACCCGGTGCCGACGCCGCAGCCGAGGAGGCACAGCGTCTCCAGCGGCAGGCTCTTGTCGTGCACCTTGACCGCGGAATCGGTGCTGACGGTGGTGTATTCGCTGAACGTGGACAGCCCGCACGTCTGGGCGACGGGGGCGCCGTCGAGGCTGAGCCGGTAGCTGGTCGGGTCGTCGGGCCGGCTACCGGTCATGATGGCCGCGCCCCGGTCGCACAGGTTCTGCATCCCCTTCGCGCACCAGCGGCAGCGTCCGCATCCGGAGACGAACGAGAACAGGACGTGGTCGCCCTCGGCGAACCCGGTGGTCTCGGGGCCCACCTCGACGACGACGCCCGCGCCCTCGTGGCCGCCGCAGATCGGGTAGACGCCGACGGCGTGGTCGCCCTGGGCGACGTGGTCGTCGGAATGGCACAGGCCCGAGGCGACCATCTTGACGGTGATCTCGCCGCGCCGGGGCGCGTCGAGATCCATCTCGACGACCTCGTAGCGGCCGGGGGCGCTGCGGATGATGGCACCGCGAGTCTTCACATGCACTCCTTCACAACGGAATCGATGGGTTATCGGGTGACCTGGGCGGCCATCATGGCGCGGAACTGCTCGGTGTACGGCGGCAGCATCCCCCACTCGCCGCGCAGGTCCGGGCCGGCGGACCGGTAGACGGCGCGTGCGTGGCTGAACTCGAGGAAGCCCTCGCGGCCGTTGTAGTGCCCCATGCCGGACGCGCCGACGCCGCCGAACGGGGCGTCCTGCAGGCCCGGGTGCATCATCACGTCGCCCACCGTGACGCCGCCGGACAGCGTGCGGTCCACGACGGCGGCCTGCTCGGCGGTGTCGGTGCCGAAGTAATACAGCGCCAACGGGTTCGGTCCCGCATTGATCGCGTCGATCACCTCGTCGATGTCGTCGTAGCCGAGCAGCACCAGCGCGGGGCCGAAGATCTCCTCCTGTCGGATCACGGCGTCGACGGGCGGCTCGATCACCATCCGCAGCGGGCGTCGGCGGCCGGTGGCGGGCAGCGGCACATCCGGCGCCGACTCGATGCGGGCACCGCGGTCGGCGGCGTCGGTGACGTATCCGTCGACCCGGGCGGCGTGCCGGTCACTGACGATCGCGACCGCGTCGGCGTTGCCGTCGATCGTCGGCAGCAGCGCGGTGTAGGCGCCGCGCAGGGCCTCGACGAAGTCGTCGAGCCGCGCACCGGGCACGTACACGGTGTCCGGGCTGACGCAGATCTGGCCGCCGTTGGTGGCCTTGCCGACGGCGATGCGGTGCGCGGCGTCGGCGAGGTCGGCGCCGGCACCGATGATGGTCGGGGACTTGCCGCCGAGTTCGAGGGTGACGGGCATCAGATTCGTTGCGGCGTTGGCCATCACGAGTTTGCCGACCGCGCTGCTGCCGGTGAAGACGAGGTGGTCGAATGGCAGCGAGGTCAGGGCGTCCGCGACGTCGGGTCCGCCGGTGACGATCGCGAGGACCTCGGGGTCGAACGCGGCGGAGACCGCGTCGGCGAGCACCTCGGCGGTGCGCGGCACCAGCTCGGACGGCTTGAGCACCGCCCGGTTGCCGGCGGCGAGCACCCCGGCCAGCGGGCTCATCAGCGTGTAGACGGGGGCGTTCCAGGTGCCGATGATGCCGACGGAGCCCTTCGGCTGGTGGATCACCTCGGCGGTCGCGCCGAGCTGGTCGTAGGGTGCGAACACGGGACGCTCGTCGGGGGTCATCCAGTCGCCGAGATTGTCGCGGGAGTACTTGAGCGCGGTGATCGAGCCGACCACGTCGTTCATCAGGGAGTAGCCCTCGGGGCGTCCGCCGAAGTCGGCGTCCAGGGCCTTGGCGATGTCGTCGGCGCGGTCGACGAGCAGGTCGATCACCTGCTGGATGCGGGCACGACGCTCGTCGGCGTCGGGTGCTCCGGCAGCGAGGCGGGCCCGCCGCTGCCGGTCGAGGATCGCTGAGATCTGTTCGTGCGCTGCGATGTTCATATCCACCGCTCGGACGTTATGACGTGGGTCACCTCGCATCAGTGTGGTTCCCGGTGACTGGGATTCGCCCCTACGCCCAACGCCGGGGTCTGTGTCGAGATGAACCGACACAGACCCCGGACCGTTGCTTTGCGAACGCTGCGTGCTAGCCGCTCGCAGATTCTGCGCTCGACCAACCTGCACCCTCAGCGGATGCGGAATCCAAGCCGAAGAGCGTGATGGTGAACAGGGAGGAGATGTGACTTACCATCCCACCCCAGAAGTCTCCCCACATGTTGTTTCCTTTCGAAGGGTTAGGACAGAGCGACAAAGAACTCGGTGACCGGACCGGCCATCGGGATCCAGCTCTGCCAGACCAGACTTACCAAGTCGGCGGAAAATGCCTGCATGACAGCTCCTTCCTAGACCTTAATGCCGGTCGAAAGTTCGATCGGCGCGACGATGATGCCGTAGAACAGCATGGGCAGCATCTGCTCGAGCGTTTCTCCCAAAGAGGAAGTTGATTCCGCTGCGGATCCCATTTCGCTACTCCTCACTCGAGTAGGTAGAGGACATGGTGTTCAGACCATCGGCGGACCCGGATAGGCCGGGGGTGATGCCGGTGACCAGAGCGTTGAGGGCTCGAAGAAACTCGGCCAGCATCAGGACTCCTTACTGTGCGGACTGGCGTCTGACTCCCACCCGTCGCAGGTGGTTGGTGGTGGTACCCAGGCATGTCGCCTGGGTACCACCACACCTTGAAGGTGTTACGGAACAACGATGTTGAATCCCGTCGCACCTGTCAGGCCGACCTGATGATTCTGGAAGTCGGCTTGGTAGATGCCCGTCGGATGCGAAACGGCGATCGGCGTTACGCCAGCTGTGGTCAGGGTAACGTGCCCGCCGCCGAGAATGGTGGCAACGAGGCCTGCGTTACCTTGAAGGCAGTACTGGCCGCTGCTGTTGGTCGCAACTGCAGGGAAGGTGGTCGGCGTACCTGTGGACGGCACAAGCGTTCCCACGACCTGGACTCCCTCGGCGGGGACAGCGTTGTCCGGGACTCCGCTGTCCGGTGAGGGATGGTTGTCTGCGAGTGGTGCACCACTGTAGACAGTGCCGCACAGCTGGTGTGCACCGGCGCTGGGTTCTGCGACGACGGCATGCGCAACTCCGGCGCCAAGCAATGCCGTGGCGCCGATCATTGCGGCGAGGGTCGAAATAGAGACTTCCTGGTACCCATGTCAAACCTTCCGTTCGACTTGCGATTCGGTAGTACTTGTTGTGCGGCTTGAGGATTGCCTCGGTTTGCACGCCCACCATTGCTGGTTTGATACTCCGCAGGAAAACGGCTGTTCCCCTATCGGCAGCTCGTTGACGGGATGACGGATCCCGTAGGGAACGCAGACATCCGATACCCCGCGCCAGGTCTCCTTCGCGAAGGTTGGTTGTCCACGGCGCTCCTCGACGTTCTGAGTTGTTACTGGTCACACTCAGGTATGTGGTCGATCTTCAATCGATCTGACTGGGCAGAGTACTCATCGTGCGGTCGCGTGTGTGCGAAACGGGAAAATAACCGGGGGACCGGTATGTGAGCGGATGTCCAGGTGATCGGCTAGTGCTGGACACTGTGGATTCGTAGTTGCGTGAGAGTCGTGTCCAGCCGGGTCCTGACCTGCCCTCTGTCAGAACTTGGGGCGCCGTGGCTGGTGCCCGTGACCGTGTCGGCAAGTTCCCGCGTTGCACAAAAGTGCACGAATCGGATCCGCGCGCCCCATTCTTCGTGAGATGTTGCAGCCGTTGAATTTTGACCGGACAGTGTCGAGGCAGCTCGTGCACCGTCAGGCGGTTTCCGAGGTGTACCTCACGGACAGTGCGCCATCTGGCACGAGCGAAAGGTTCGACGTTGGTGCGCAGTGGCCACGGCAGCATGCGTTCTACCACAGCTGTGTAGGTCGGTACGACACCATGCTCCTGGCGGAGACCTCCGACAGTGCGCCATCTATGTTGCGCACCGGCATTTCGCGGTGCCGCTCGACCGGAAGTTCACGGTGCAGAGGATGCACGTCGATGTGAACCTCGATCGACTGCTGATCGGCCGTCAAGCCGCCGAAGTCATTCTCAGTTCCCGGGTGACCGTGCAATCCCGCAATCGCCGTCACCCGACGGCGTTAACTGTCAACGTGGACTTCCAACTCGACGGACGGGTCGTCGGTAGCGGCGTCACCGCGGCGAATATTCTCACTACCGACCAATACCGGCGCGCCCGCTGGCGCGGCGACCGCGACCCGGTCGTCGGTCAGGTACCGCTGCCGCCACCCGTTTCACCCAGCAGAGTCGGCGTAGCGGATCACGCAGCCGTTGCCCTCAGTGCACATCCATCCGGTTCCGATCGATGGATGCTCCGCACCGACCTCACCCACCCCGTGCTGTTCGACCACCCCTCCGATCACGTGCCGGGCGCGGTCCTCCTCGAAGCTGCGCGTCAGAGCGCCCGGCTAGTGCTCGGAACCCCCTGCGCGGACGTCGAATCGATCGACCTCGAGTTCCAGCAGTTCGTGGAGCTCGACGAGCCCACTACCGTCACCGCTACTCCGGCCGTGGGAGGAGAGGACGCCGTCACCGTCGACTTCGCCCAGTGGGGAGTCACCAAGGCCCGCGGCACGGTGCGGCTCGAACCGCTCCGCGCCGCCGCCTGCCGTCACGCCGTGGCGGAAGCCCACCGCGCATGACGGAACCGGTCGATCTTGTGGCGACGCCGCGGCGGCACGATCGACGGCAGCAGGAAGCCGAACATCTGGTCCAGCCGCTCCGCCAGATCGGAACGCTGAGTGAGCACGTTCGCCACCAGCTGCACGCCGGTGAACGCGCCGACGAAGTACCGGGCCAGCTCGGCCGGGTCGACGGTGTCGAGGACGTCGCCTTCCTCGATCGCCTTCCGGAACGTGCGCTCGCACGCCTCGATCCAGTCCAGATACGGCTGCGGCGGCCCCACCTCCGCGCTCGCCTCCAACGTGAGCCGGATCCCGGCCCGCACGATCGGATCCTCCACGATCTCCCGCGCCATCTCGTGCGAGAACATCACCACCTGCTCCAACGCAGGCGCATCCGATTCCAGGATCGCCGCGACCGCCCGCATCGAGATCGCGTGCTGCTCCTCGATCACCACCGTCGCGAGATCGTCCTTCGACTTGAAGTGGAAGTACAACGCGCCCTTGGTCACTCCGGACTGGTCGACGATCTCCGACAGGCTGGCCCGCTCGTATCCCGCCTCGTCGAACCGTTCGGCGGCCGCCATCAGGATCTGCTGCCTGGTGACCACTGCCCGTTCCTGCCTGACCACTACGACAACCCTCTCTCGGTTCGACTGCGGACCGGACGTCCACGGTGACGACGCCCGGCGCCTCCGGTCACGGTGACGGTGCTCGACGCGTCGCGGTGGTGGGGGCGTCCGGCTTCATCGGTGCCGCCACTCTACGGGCTCTCCTGGCATCGGGGCACCGGCCAGTCGCGATCACCCGAACCGCGCCCCCGGCACCCGAACCGGATGCCAGGTATGTCCGGTCCGACGTCCCCGACCGGGAGGCGCTGCTCGCGGCGCTGCGTGGCGCTGACGCGGTCGTGCACGCCGTCAGCTACACCGGCCCCGACGAACGACGCTGCCGCGCCGTCAACCTCACCGGAACGGCGAACGTCCTCGCCGCCGCCGACACCCTCGGCATCACCCGCATCGTCACCGTCAGCACCGTCGGCGTCTACGGCCCCGGACCGTTCCGCGGCATCGCCGAGGAGGATCGGGAGCCGAACCCGGTGACGGCCCTCAGCGCCACCCGCGCCGCCGCGGACCGTCTCGCCCGCGCTGCGGGCCGCGGCGGCGCGGGT